>CAYVWK010000082.1:7345-9067 GCA_964455235.1 uncultured Paludibacter sp. | reverse complement strand
TGTAAAAGTGACTGAATTTTTCCTTCTACTAGGAAAGCGATATCTCCAATTTTGACAGTACTGCCATCCTCTATGAAAATAGTCATCTTCAACTCAGGGTCGAAATGATGAAAAATTTGGCGTGCAATGTCAACACCTGCTAAAATGCCGTCTTCTTTGATGATTAATTGAGATTTGCCGATTGCCGAAACAGGAATGCTTGATAGGGTGGTGTGATCGCCATCGCCTATATCCTCTGCAAACCAAAGAGGAATCAATTGCTCAAGATTATTATCCATTGGAAGCTTCTATTCTTAGTTGCTGAATAAGTTGATTATCAGTAGTTTTGCGTACCAAAATATAAATTCGATAACTCGCATTCGCTGTTTTCATCTGACAAATAGCAAATGCTGAGTTTTCTTTGGTGCCTTTATGTAAAACCTGAAAAGATTGCACTGTGTTTTTACGAAAAAACTCAGTAACGATGGCTGTTGCCTGTTGTTTACTATATACATCATTCGCTGTTCCAACTTTCAATTCAACATTGTCGTTGAAATAAGAAGAAAGCGTTGCTGCACTACCTTTAGACAGTGCATCAATAATACTATCTGACACATCTTGCTGCGCTTGCATCGCTGGAAGCGTCAGGAAAATCATACATATCGTTATTAAAGTTCTCATTGTTTTTGTTTAAAAGTTCACAAAACACACGACTTATAACAGGAAATATCATTAAAAAATGCCATATTTGCACCAGCTTTTATGGTGAAGATCAGTGACAAAAGTACTGATTTTATTGTTTGATGCAAAATGTTTTTAAAAATCTACAAAGATATAAATCGCTTTTTTGCTTTTTTGAAGCGGGTGATATGGAGCAAACAATGCACCATGAATTGTTAATCGTATAAAGTTGAAGGGTATAACTCTATGAAGTTTCTTTTATTGATGGTAGGTAAGACTGCTGATAATAAGCTTGATAGCTTGATTCAAGATTATCAAAAACGCATCGGTCATTATGTCAGTTTTGAAAGTGTGATTGTTCCTGAATTGAAAAATACCAAGCATTTATCAATGAATGAACAAAAGGAAAAAGAGGCGGATTTGATACTTAAACAGCTTGATAATCAAGATGAAATGATTCTATTAGATGAAAAAGGAAAGCAATTTACTTCTTTGAAGTTTGCCGATTATATCAGTAAGAAAATCGATTCTTCTACTAAGCGGATTGTCTTTGTAATTGGCGGTCCGTATGGCTTTGCTCAAAAGGTGTATGAGCGTGCAAATGGTAAAATTGCGATGTCAGCTATGACTTTCTCTCATCAAATGATACGCTTGATTTTTACAGAGCAACTGTATCGTGCGCTGACCATTATACGCGGTGAATCCTATCATCATGAATAAAATGACATCCTCAAAAAACTATATTACACGCTGGCTAATTGCAATTTTTGTGTTTGCAATGGCTGGTTTTATCTTTGAATATAGTTTTAATTATGCTGAAAATAGGGATGAAAATTTTAGTAAGATTGATACTAAGATACTTGAATTTAAGGCTTTATCTGATAATTTTATTGAGGATAATAGTTTTGACTCCTTAGAAAATAATAAAGCATTGATTGAACAGCTTTTCTCTTATAGTGATAGGATAGCTTTTTTTATTTATCAAGATGATGATTTGCTTTTTTGGAATACGAATCAATTGACCCTTCATAATATTGCTCTTGATTATAGTGATAATTGGCT
>CAYVWK010000082.1:0-7245 GCA_964455235.1 uncultured Paludibacter sp. | reverse complement strand
TCTTATTGTTTTTTATTGATGTATTACATACGATAGTCTTAAGAAATAATATTGATTTGACCATCTGGTCGATGAGGGAGCTTCATTTGTTTACTGTGTGGTCATGGCTCATTTTGTTTGTACTAGCTTATCTGGTGATATTGTTTGTTCAACTCTTGAAAAATGATTGGCAAGATAATCAAAAATTACCCTCTCTTGTATTGATAGATATAGGCTTCGTTGTACTTACTAGCTTTATATACAGGTTTTTACATGCAGGTTTTTTATATAACTTTATCGGATTTTTAGTCTTAGTTGTTGCTAGTTCCTATCTCTGCATTTTCTTTTTTAAGAATAAAAATAGCCGTATCTTTCAATTTTTACTTATAATACTAATAGGTATCTTTTTGATTATTAGTAGTTTGAGTTTATTTGAATATAAAAAGCAGATTAAATATAAACTGCAAGCTGAAAATATCCTTATCAACGGCAATGCTGAAAACGACCCAATAGCAGAATTGTTGATTGAAGAGTTGGATAAAAACATACGTGCAGATCGTAAAATTGTAGATATGCATACCCAAGCTATTGCACTAGATAGTATCAAAACTTATTTGCAACAGCATTACTTACACGTTTTTTGGAATAAATATGACATTCAAATTCATACAGTTTCTAATCAATCAAAGGATATAAAAGAGTATAAACACTTTCTGGAATCGACTGCGCAAAAGATAAATCAAACGGTTTTTTACAGTTTGCCTACTTCTCTTTATACCATGAGTTTCATTGGTTTAGTAGATTTGAATATGATTTCTGATATCCCTACTACAAATAATGATGCGATTTATATACTAGAATTTTATCCCACAAAAGATTTTAGAAGCTATAGTTTTCCTGATTTGTTTGCAAATAAGGAGAAGGATGTTTTTTCAAAAACACCTATCTCGATTGCACAATATGAAGATGGTGTGCTGACTTATCAGGATAATAAAACGCAATGGAGTACAGATAGTCAAACTTTTCGAGTTGAGGAAGATGGCTTTAGCAAAATCAAAAATAAGGAAGATATTGATTGCTATATGTATAGTTCTGGGGATAAACTGATTGTTATCCAAGAGTTATCCAAGCAGACAATCAAAAATCACTTATTTTTTGCGTTTTTTGTGCTACTCCTATTTTCAATTTTACTTAGTATGTTGATGTGGTTGATGCCAGATGCGCATACATCCTCTGTTCGAGTTTTAGGTTTTACTGCTAAATTTCAACTGCTTTTTATTGCTCTATTGATTGTGAGTTTTGTGGGAACACTCTTGTTTTCAGTTGGTTATATAAAAGATGATTTTGAAAGAGATCAAATAAACTATGTGGAAAGTAAGAAGGCATATATTCAAAAATCACTTCAAGAAATGTTTTATTGGACTGAAGATTTAGCGTATGTTGACCGACAAAGTTTGAATAATAGTCTGCAAGAATTAGCTTTCCGCTATCAATCGGATATCAATATATACGATAATCATGGTAAATTAAAAGCAAGTTCTCAACCTTTGGTTTTCTCTCAAAATTTAGTAGGTGATTTGATCTCTCCTCAAGTGATTTTTTCGATGGAAGAGCCTGATTATCAATATGAAAGTATAGGAGAATTAAGTTATTTAGCAGCTTATACTGACTTCATCAATGGGGATTATTTGCAGTTAGGTTATATTGCTATACCTCAATATCTTAGTCAGACTGAGTTAAATAAAAAGATTGAGGATTATATAGCGGTTATTGTCCAAATCTATCTGATAATCATGCTATTGGCTATTGTTGTGGTATTGATGATAGGTCGAAAGTTAGCTGAACCTATACACTTATTAGCCAATAAGATGAAGTTGATGCGGCTGGATGGTACCAATGAAAAAGTGGAATACTCTTCTAAAGATGAGATTGGACAATTAGTTGAGCAATATAACCGCACGGTAGATGAGTTGGAGAAAAACACCCAGCTGCTGTTAGCGTCTGAGCGTGAGTCGGCATGGCGGACCATGGCAAGGCAGGTAGCACATGAGATTAACAATCCGCTGACTCCCATGAAGTTAACTATTCAGCAATTACAGCGCACCAAAAGCATAGATACAGTACAATTTAATGCATATTTCGATAAATCAACCAACCTTTTGATAGAGCAAATTGATAATCTCTCTCGTATTGCCTCAACTTTTTCACAGTTTGCTAAATTGCCAGAAACGAAATTTGCAGAATTTGATATTGTACAGAAACTGCTATCAGTGGTTGAATTATTCAAAGATAATACAGAAAATATAGAGATTAGATATCAATCGGAAATAGAAAAGCTTATCGTAATCGGTGATGCAGAGCAGGTTATACAGGTTTTCACCAATATCATGAAAAATGCAGTTCAAAGTATACCGAGCCATGCAAAAGGTAAAATTGACGTTTTGCTTAGTCGTGTAGATGGTAAAATTAGCATTCAATTTAAGGATAATGGAATTGGTATTCCCAGTGATGATCAGGATAATATCTTCAAACCTAATTTTACAACTAAAAATTCAGGTACTGGTTTAGGATTGAGCATATCTAAAAGTATCATTGAAAATATGGGTGGTATCATCTATTTTGAAAGTGAAGAAGGGAAAGGTACTATCTTTACCATCGAATTAAAAGAAAAATAACTAAATAACGATATGAAAATGAGAAGAATAAGTATTATTGCAGGATGTATGTTGTTGATAATGAGTGTGTCAGCAAATAACTTGCTGTATGATATAGTGGATGGGAAATTTAAAGCAGATTATAGTTTTGACCCAATTTCAACTAAGGATGGTTTGCATTATACGTTGATGACAGACAATCAAACCATTGTTAAATATAGCTATAAAACGGGTGAAGTTGTGGATACGCTTTTATCTATCAGTAGGGCTAAAAACCCTCTCCTTAAATCCTTTGAAGGCTATATTTTAAGTCCGAATGAAACGAAAATTTTAGTTTATACAAATGTTGAGAAGAGGTATAGACGCTCGTTTACAGCTGAATATTATATCTACGATATTAAGTATAAAGAATTTGATCCACTATCGGGCAGAAGTCCGCAAGAAGCCCCCGTTTTTTCGGCTGATGATAGGTATATTGCTTTTGCACATGACTATAATCTGTATATGAAAAAAGTTGATTTTAAGACTGATATTCAGATTACAAAAGACGGTGCAAAAGGTAAAATTAGCAATGGAATTTCAGATTGGCTGTATGAAGAGGAGTTTGGTCCTACCTATTATTATGATTGGAGTTCTGATAGTAAGTTGTTGGCTTTCATTAAGTTTGATGAAAGAAATGTACGTGAGTTCTCCTTTCAAAACTATCTTCAACAAGAGAGTTCAGAGCCCTTGTTATATCCAGAATTGAGCAGTTTTAAGTATCCAAAAGCAGGTGAAGCCAATTCAAAAGTGATGCTTTGTGTATATGATGATTTCAATAAAACAACGAGAGAAGTTAAGCTGCCAAATGCTGACGACACCTATATCCCTAAAATTCAATGGACAAATAATCCAGAGCAACTGCTTGCTTTTCAGTTAAATAGAAATCAAAATCAATTAAATATTTATTTAGCTGATGCAAAAACAGCACTTCCAAAAATGATTTATAGAGAATTGAGCAAGCAATATATTGATTTTTCGCATAAGGATAAAGTCGTTTTTGATGCAGAGAACAAAGGTTTTTATCGTATCAGTGATAAGGACGGTTACAGGCATATTTACTATCATTTAATGAATGGAAATATTAGCAAACAAATCACTACAGGTAAATGGGATGTAACTGATTTTTATGGAGTTGATGCAAAAACCAAGACTGTTTATTATCAAAGTAATGAATTTTCACCCCTTCAAAAAAATATATTTTCGATAGATGCAAAAGGTAAAAAACTATGTCTAACCGATGCAAAAGGTAAAAATCAAGCGAAATTTAGTGAGCACTTTCAATATTTTGTACATGATTATGCTAATGCAAACAATCCCAATATTATCAGTCTAAAAGATAGCAAGGGAAAGGCGATTCGTGAGATTGAAAAAAATGAAAATATCCTACCTTTATATGCTCAATATCAACTCAATAAAAAAGAATTTTTCAAGTTTTCTACACCTGATAATATTGAATTGAATGGATGGATGTTAAAGCCGAAAAACTTCAATCAGGCACAGAAATACCCTGTTGTGATGATACAATATTCGGGTCCAGGTTCGCAGTTAGTATTAGATGAGTGGAATGTGGGTTGGGAGTATGCTTTAACTGAAAAAGGCTATTTAGTGGTTTGTGTGGATGGTCGTGGTACAGGCGGTCGTGGTGCAGATTTTATGAAGCAAACCTATAAAAATTTAGGTGAATTAGAAGCAAAAGACCAAATTGCAGCAGCAAAGCATTTAAAATCATTGAGTTATGTGGATGCTGATAGAATTGCTATTTGGGGATGGAGTTATGGCGGTTCAGTCGTTTTATGGGCGATGAGCAGTGGAGAACAAGTCTTCAAAGCAGGAATTTCTGTTGCGCCAGTCACCGATTGGAGATATTACAATACCGCATATACAGAGCGTTTCATGCTTACACCTGAGCAAAACTTTGAGGGTTACGAGCAATCATCAGCAGTAAAACAAGCTGCAAAACTAAATGGCAGGTTGTTGATTATGCATGGGACAGCTGATGATAATGTGCATGTGAGCAATACGATGGTGTATATCAATGCTTTAATGGAAGCAGATAAACAATTTGAGATGCATCTTTACACGGATAAAAACCATAGTATATTAGGAAATCAAACGAGGAAACATTTATATACGAGGATGTTAGATTTTCTAAAAATGAATTTATGATCTAGGAGAATATCAGCTTGAGTATTTAAGTTTTGGAGAAATAAGACATTTTATTTGTGTTGTACAACAGTTATTCAGTCTCTTTTTGCAAAGCATAATTCATTTAAAAATTGTAATTTTGTCGCCGTTATAAATTAATTTAATTCAAAAAACATGAACCAGAAACAGAAAAAAGGCAATAATATTATTGCTATCATTGTTATGATCTTCCTTTTTGGGATGATATCATTTGTAACCAATTTGGCATCTCCTATGGGAGACATTTTAAAATTTCAGTTTAATGTACCAAACTGGATGGGCACATTAGGTGTGTTTGCAAACTTTATAGCTTATGCTGTAATGGGTTATCCATCAGGGCATTTGCTTCAAAAATTAGGTTATAAGAAAACAGCTTTGATTGCTGTAGCAGTTGGCTTTTTAGGAGTTGGAATTCAAACATACTCAGGATATTATGAAAGTTTTGGTGTCTATTTATTAGGAGCTTTCATTGCTGGTTTCTCTATGTGTTTGCTAAACACGGTTGTGAATCCTATGCTTAACTCTCTTGGTGGAGGTGGAAATAAGGGAAATCAGTTGATTCAAATTGGTGGATCGTTCAACTCTTTAAGTGGAACCGCTGTAATTGTATTGACAGGTATTTTAATCCCATCCATTGCAAGTGCAAGAATTAGTGATGTATTCCCATTGATGTACGCAGCTTTAGCAATTTTTGCTTTTGCTTTTGTGGTGATTTTGCTTTCTGCTATCCCAGAAAAAGCTAAAGAAAATAAAGTTGCAACAGCCGAAAAATCAAAATATAGTGCATTATCATTCCGTCATTTTATTTTAGGTGCAATAGGTATTTTTGTATATGTAGGTATTGAAGTTGGCGTACCTAATGTATTAAACAAGTGGTTACAAAACCCAATAAGTGATGGTGGTGTTGCTATGGCTGAAGCGATTGCAGGGTCGGTAGCCGCAACATATTGGTTGTTAATGTTGGTTGGACGGTTAGTCGGTGCAGCCATTGCAAGTAAAGTATCTGCTAAATCGATGCTATCAGCTGTTTCCATTGCAGGTTTAGTGCTGACTGTAGCAGCTATGTTTGCTCCAAGTAGTGTACTGGTTAACTTACCTGTATTTACAGGTGGTGCAGAGTTGTTTGGATTGGCTCAAGTGCCTGTTAATGCAGCTTTATTGGTATTGATAGGACTTTGTACATCAGTGATGTGGGGCGGAATATTCAATTTGGCAGTTGAAGGTTTAGGTAAATTTACCGAAAAAGCATCTGGAATTTTTATGGTGATGGTTTGTGGTGGTGGTATTTTACCATTGCTTCAAAATGCGATTGTAGATGTTACAGCTAACTATTTAGTGAGCTATTGGTTGGTTGTAGCAGGATTTATCTATTTACTATATTATGCTTTAGTGGGTAGTAAAAATGTGAATACTGATATTCCTGTTAAATAAAAACTTATAAAAACAAGAAAATGGATAATCAATATGTGATAGGGATGGATATGGGCGGCACAAATACCGTTTTTGGTATTGTAGATGCTCGTGGTAATGTACTGTCAAAATCAGCGGTTAAAACAAGTACTCATGATGATGTAAACCTCTATATCAATGATATTTATGATGAACTAATACCTTTAATTGAAGCAGTTGGAGGAATAGAAAATATCAAAGGTATAGGTGTAGGAGCACCAAATGGGAATTATTATACAGGCAATATTGAATTTGCACCTAATTTAAGATGGAAAGGAGTTATACCTTTTGCGAAACTGATGGGTGAAAAATTTGGTGTTCCTGCTGTACTAACGAATGATGCTAATGCTGCTGCCATAGGTGAAATGACCTATGGTGCAGCACGTGGCATGAAAAACTTCATCATGATAACTTTGGGTACTGGTGTGGGTAGCGGTATCGTGATAGATGGTAAGCTTGTGTATGGAAATGATGGTTTTGCTGGTGAGTTAGGACATGTCACATCTGTACGTACGAATGGTCGCATGTGTGGCTGTGGAAGAACAGGTTGTTTAGAGGCTTATGCCTCGGCAAATGGTGTTGCTCGTACTGCCCGTGAGATCGTTGAAACAAGCAAAGAAGATAGTTTACTACGTAATATTCCAGCTGAATCTATTACATCTAAAGACGTGCACGATGCAGCACTTCAGGGAGATAAAGTAGCTTTGGAGATTTTTGAATTTACGGGCAAAATACTTGGTGAAGCTTTGGCTGATTTTGTAGCGTTTAGTGCACCTGAGGCTTTTGTATTGTTTGGTGGTCTAACTAAAGCGGGCGACTACATCAAAGATCCTATTGTTAATCATATGGAAGCTAATCTTCTTAAAATTTGGCAAGGGAAAGTAAAGGTTTTATTCTCTCAGTTGAAAGAAGCGGATGCAGCGGTATTAGGTGCAAG
>CAYVWK010000081.1:0-9396 GCA_964455235.1 uncultured Paludibacter sp. | reverse complement strand
TCATAATAATATTGGGATAAGGGGGATTGCACCACTAACAATGATTATTCCTATCAATATATTCAATGACTGGTTTGTAGATCAGATTTTCAATGGCTCTATGTGGTTGGATGTTGTCTATTACAGAGAAACGTCCGAAAATATCGCCAATGCAATAGACGAAGCATGGGACACACATTCGGCAGATGTGCTAAGCAACTCATGGGGAGGCGAAGTCTTTGCCGATGCAATTGCGGCTGCAATTAACCGCGCTCGTACCCAAGGAAGAAACGGCAAAGGTAGCATTGTGGTTTTTGCTTCTGGAAATGCACATCCAAGAGTTGCAAACGTAGCCTTTCCCGGGAATGTGGATGGTGTAATTACTGTTGGAGCAATCAATAACAGGGGAACTATATGGAATTACAGTCAGCGTGGAGCATCTATGGATTTGGTTGCACCAAGCGGAAATGTAGGTGTAGATGGTGGCGATGTCAGAACTACTGACAGAATGGGGATTTTGGGATATAATAACACCAATTATATATCTAATTTTGGGGGAACATCTGCCGCTTGCCCACAGGTCGCAGGAGTAGCCGCATTGATGCTTTCCGTCAGACCTGATTTAACAGAGGCGCAAGTGCGAACAATACTTCAAAATACTGCAAGAGATTTGGGTGCTTCAGGCTTTGATAATACGTACGGCTACGGCTTAGTAAATGCTTATGCCGCGGTTTATGCTGTAGCACCTCGCATCTCTGGTCCCTCCAGCATCTGCAACCAAGCCACCTACACCATCCAAAATCTGCCAGCGGGTGCTACGGTACAGTGGAGTGCAGGCAATAATAGCATTGCTTTGGTGTCGGGACAAGGAACAGGCTCGGCTGTTTTTAAGCAAACAGGCTATGCAGATAGTGAAGTTCGTGCGGTGGTAAGCCTAAACGGAACAGTCATTGCTGATTTGGCATTTCCTGTGAACACGTGCCAGCCATTTATTTCTGGTCCTTTACATGTTTGCACCGATGAATTATTTAGATATTCCCTATTTAACGTTCCTCCTGAAGCGACAATTAACTGGGAAGGAGATAATTTTTTAAGCGTAATTTCTGGGCAGGGAACAAATATGGCATATTATAAAGTGAGATTACTTTTAACTTACAGACAAGTCAAATTAGGGGTTTTCATTACTTTACCATCTGGTGCATCTACCAAAATCACAAGAACTATTAATGTAGGTACACCCAAACCTTCAATTCTTTTACTCCCTGCTAACGGAGGTCTATATCCCTTAGAATTTGGATATGTTGGTGAAGACTATTGGTTAGAAGCAGATGGACAAGATCTATCTAACATAGATAACAATTATGTATGGGAGATTGGGTCTATCCATCCCTTTGAACTTCCTATTAGGGATTATGGAAAAAGGATTAATTTTAAGAAATTCGAACCTGGTAATTATCCTGTTAATCTTGACTATTATGGAATATGTGGCCCAACGACTGTTAATTTCTATAGTGTAGAAATCAGAGAACGTGGGTATTTTTCTCTCTCTCCTAATCCTGCCTCAAAGTTTGTTAATATCAACATAACAGATTGTGAGACTACAACTAACTCAAGTTATATTATTTCAGAAAGAAACACTGTAAATTCTTATACCATCCAACTCTGGAGTTCCTTTGGATTACTCAAATCAGTACAAACGGATTTGGAAGCATACCAGCTTGATTTGCACGGTGTGCCCGCAGGGTTCTACTACGTGCTTGTGATAAAAGATGGACAGGTGTATCGGCAGCAGTTGATGGTGAAATGAGATGGAGTGAAATAGCGTAAAAACTGTTGTCAAACGTACTATTCATGACGAGACTCATATGAAAGAATTGATTTTAAGGCGATTATAATTTCTGCATGAGGAATAAATATTCAAGGTGCTTATCATCACTATTAACCCAATTATGCGTCCAGCGCATAGAACTCATAACGTTTTTCTTGTAATCAATTTCGACTACTTTCATCAATTTCCCTGCTGATTGTAAAATATCGAATAGTTCTGCTTTGCTGGCTCTGCCTCCTGAACTATAGGACAGTAAAATATAATTAGCTTGGGTTTCAGATATTAGTTTCCGGATGGCTTCCATTGCAATGAAATTCCCATTTTCATCTTTTCGAAATTCCTCAAAAACAGATGCTCCAATCTCATCTTTGGAGTCAATTCTTCTATTTGCTTTCCCAAATAATGTAGGCTTGTCGTTCTGAATGATGGTGGTCCAAATATGGTAATACGAGTTATACCGCACCCGACTTGGAGGCATCTTTTCATTGTTAGAGCCATAAGGCGGGTCGAAATAAGCCAAATCAAAGCTCTGATTTTGTATGGTGTTAAAAATATCGCTCTTAATAACCGTGTTATCGTTTGTATTGATAAACAACTTGGGCAATTTCAACTTCAAATCATGATACGACCTTGCCGACCAATCTGCCAAATAAGCAACATAATGTCCCATGGTATTATCCACAGAATCCAAGGCAAGCATCAAACTCGTTAGGGCAACAGCTTTTTCAATTTCATCCAGACCAAGCACATCAATTTCATCCCGAATAGCATCTAATTTCTTGGTGTTTTTTAGTTGAAAAGGCTTTTTATCTGTGTTTTTTAACGTACCTCCATAATGCTGCGAAAACCAGCCTTCATAGCCCTTCAGACTATTCAAATGTGCTATCATCTCTGCATAATACTGGGGTTCTTTTTTATTTAAAAGATAAGCTTTTGCCAGCACTTCCGACCAAGCTGAAATATCGTTTGCAGTCGTATTGAAACCCATTTTCGCAAAAGCCTGACTCACCCTTGTCGAACCGCTAAACCCATCTAAAACAGTATGTATAGGCAATTCGGCTATCAAATTTAAGATAGATGGCAGAATTTTTAGTTTGGAACCAGCATACTTAATACCCTCAGTTTCAGGTACAATAATTTGATTATTTTTAGATGAATTAGAAGAAGCCATGCTGTGTTTCTTATAAATTGAACTGCAAAACTACCAAAAAGCGCATAGTCATACAAATTGAACCCTAAATTTTCACAAAACCTCTCTACCTTTTTCAACTCCCACAAAATTCCTGTATATTTGCCCATTAAATGCATAAAAAAATTAGTCTCATTAGTCTCATCGGTATATTGGTACATTAAAATGAAAATCATCTCCTACAACGTAAACGGCATTCGTGCAGCCCTCAACAAGGGTTTTGCAGATTGGCTACAAGAAGAAAATCCAGATGTTTTATGTCTGCAAGAAACCAAGGCACAACCCGATCAGATAGACACCATGTTGTTTGCTGAACTTGGTTACACAACTTACATCCATTCTGCGGAAAAGAAAGGTTACAGCGGTGTAGCTATTCTGACTAAAAAAGCTCCTGATAATGTGGTGATTGGCATGGATAATCCGCGCTACGACTCAGAAGGGCGCGTAATTCGAGCAGATTACGGCGATTTGACAGTAGTTGGGGTGTATATTCCCTCTGGTTCATCAGGCGATGAGCGACAAGCTTTTAAGATGGAGTTTTTGGCGGATTTTCTGCCTTTCATTACTGAATTAAGAAAAACGCGACCCAATCTGGTGGTTTGCGGTGATTATAATATTTGTCATAAACCCATAGATATCAACAATCCACAGCGACAAGTTGGGGTTTCTGGTTTCTTACCTGAGGAGCGCGCATGGCTTGATGACTACGAAGCAACGGGCATGGTGGATACGTTTAGGGTGTTTGATGAAAGCCCGGAACGCTACAGCTGGTGGAGCTATCGTGGTGGAGCGCGCTTTAGGAACGTGGGCTGGCGGATTGACTACCATTGGGTTTCGGAGCCGCTGAAGGATAAGCTGAAGCATGCGGCAATTTTGACTGAGGCGGTGCATTCCGACCATTGCCCTGTGACAGTTGAACTTACACTATAAAGATTAAAAAAAACAAATATCTACCTTTTGATGTCAGAAACAGCTTTTTTATTGTACTTTTGTTGGCTGAATTGAAATTTTGTTTGAACTAGTAAAACAATGAAATACCTCCATAAAATACTGATACTCACACTAACTATAAGCATTCTATCTGCTTGTTGGGGTGATGAAGAAAAGGATTACTCAGACGATCCTCGTTTTGTGTCACTGACCTTTGCTCAAAATGATAGTATTCCTAACCTAGAAACAGCTGTTTTTACATTAGAATATGATGCAAATTTGGACGATTCTATCATCGTGAATGTGGACTCTCTACCTTATAAAACTCGCATCGACAGCGTGATGCCTACTTTTAGCTTTAAAAGTACTTCAGGAGCTTATTTGGTCATCAGAGATACTTTGGATACTGGTTATGACACTATTTTAGTAACAGGAAAAGATACGGTGGATTTTACACGTGTGAAGTCTATTACTAATTATGCAGCTTTACGTACAGCTGAACCTCGCACCTACCCCATTAAGGTGAATGTACATCAAGTTGAACCTGAATTATATCTGTGGAATAGGTCTTTAAGTGAGGATAATAAGCTAGTGGGAAACGTGCAAAAGACTGTATACCACAATAATCAGTTCTTATATTTTGTGAGTTCTGGTTTTACACATCAAGTATATACTTCTGACAATACAACATTGTGGTCTGCCCCAAATACGCCTATTAATCTTCCCGCCTATATTAATTTTAGAGATATTTGTGCGTTTGATGACAAATTACTCATAGCGCATGAAGATGGTAAAATTTACGAGTCTTCAAATGGTATTAATTGGAGTTCCAAAGATCCTGCTGTTGCTGGATATACCATTGAAAATCTGCTATTTGTCTTAGAAAACAAACTTTGGGCAATCTTCAAGAAGGATATTGATAATAGTTATTATTTTGCAGAAAGTTCAGATGGAAATGCATGGATAATCACAGAAAAGATACCTGCTCGTTTTCCTCTATCTGATTTTGCCGCAATTTCATTTGCCTCTCGTACTAACAAACCCAAAGCTCTTGCTTTAGGTGGTTTTTCTGCTGATGGAGAACTACTTAACTCTGTTTGGAGTGTGCAAAAAAATGTGGACAATGTCTATAAATGGGTCAATCTCACCCAAAACAATGCTTCTTTTAAAGCGATTTCTGGTGCTTCCATTATTACCTATGATGATAAATTATTGTTATTTGGAGGTGTTGATATAGAAGGAGAAGTGATAGCAGGTGGTTTTAGAGAATCGATTGACGAAGGTTTAAATTGGCGTCAAATTGATACCGCCTTAACCGTCGTTAGAGATACTGCACAAAGTATTGTGTACCAAGCCCGTGCTTATCAATCTGTTGTTCATGATGCTGACAATCATTTTATTTACCTATTTGGTGGCAGAGTTCAAGATGAGAATGGCATCACCATTTTCTCTGATATCTGGAGAGGTAAATTAAACCGCATGTGGTGGTACGATAAAAAATAAGCCATCTAAACGCTATGCAAACTCCTCAACAACAAACTTATTCCGTTCGATTTCGTCGTTGGACCCGCAAAGCTTATGCTGCATTTGCCAGCTTAGGTAAAGTCATCAGCATTGGGCACTTAAAATTAGACATGAGCAAATCGACCTTGCTCAGAAGGTTTGAGGTGATGTGCATGGTACTTTTCCCGCTTTCTGGCATGGCTCTCGAATTAAATGACTCAACCATCATCGAGTTGGATGAGCTGCAGGTTGAAGTGCTTAGAGAGCAGTCTTTTCCTGGTATCAGTCGATCGATTAGCTCCCTTTCTTCCGAGGAAATACAGCAATCCCCTGCTCTTGCGTTAGATGATTTATTGAAAAGCATACCTGCTGTTGATATTCGTCAACGCGGTATAGGCAACACCCAAGCGGACATTGCTATTCGGGGCGGTTCGTTCGATCAGGTGATGATTTTGCTCAATGGTGTGGACATTACTGATAAGCAGACTGGTCATCACAACCTCAACATCCCTATTGAACTTGCTGATATTGAACGCATCGAAGTTTTACATGGGAGTGCTTCTCGTCAATATGGTAGTCAGGCTTTTTCAGGTGCTATCAACATCATCACCAACCCAAAAAACTCACCTAAACTCCAACTGACTGCCGAAGCTGGGATTTTCAACACCTACAATCAACATCTCAGTTTTGGGTCAGCAAAAGGTAAATTTTTACACTTTGCATCTTTGTCGCACCAAAGTAGTAGGGGCTATATAAGCAATACCGACTACGATATGTATAAACTCTTTTCTCATCTACAACTGAATACTTCCAAAGCAGGGCAATATGATTTTCAATTAGGATATCAATATAAATCATTTGGTGCAA
This sequence comes from uncultured Paludibacter sp., assembly GCA_964455235.1. Lineage (GTDB taxonomy): Bacteria > Bacteroidota > Bacteroidia > Bacteroidales > Paludibacteraceae > Paludibacter. The sequence continues at coordinate 3,100 of CAYVWK010000081.1, read as the reverse complement.
ATGGCTTTTACTCACTGACTTACCCCAATCAATTTGAACATATTCAAAGTCTGTCATCTGCTTTAAGTTGGAAGCAAAAGGTAAAAAATATACGTTTTGCTTCTAATATTCATTATAGAAAACACTACGATAGATTTGAATTATTCCGCAATTTTGAAAATGCTCTCTCTTTTTATAAGGATCATAATTATCATCTTACTGATGTTGTGGGTTGGAATATAGATGCTGAATATCAATCTAATATTGGCAAATTCTCAGGGGGTGCTAGTCTGCGATACGACCATATTTGGAGTACGGTTTTAGGCACCAAACTTTCTGATTCTTCTCAGTATAAATTCAATATTTTTGAAGGAAAATCGGATAAATATTTTGATAGATATGCGCATCGTTTTATACAAACAGCTTATGTAGATTATGCTAAAGCCATTGATAAACTCTATGTTTCAGGGGGTATTTCAGTAGCACATAGTGCAGATTTTGGTGCACAATGGAATGGTGGTGCAGATATATCTTATTTGCCCTTTTATGGAATGAAGTTACATGCTTCGCTCAATACCGCATCGCGCCTCCCAACCTTCACAGATTTGTACTACCAGAGTGCCACCCAACTTGCCGACCCCAATTTGCAGCCCGAAAAGTCTATCACGACAGAGATTGGTGCTGACTATCATTATCAAGCCTTTGAGTTTCAGACATCTGCATTTTATAGAAAGGGTACGAGCATCATCGATTGGGTGAAATATCCCGAAGAAGAAATCTGGAAAAGTATGAATCACAGTACTTTAAACACTTTAGGAAGTAGTTTATCAGTTAAATATTCAAGCAAAAATAGCTTCATCAAAAGTGCCTCTATACAGTATAGTTATCTGCATACCGACAAGGAAAGTTTTGGCTATGACTCAAAATACGCCTTGGATTACCTACGTCATCAACTCAATTTTGCGCTTCAACATACCCTTTTCAGACATACCCATATGAGCTGGAGCGCTGTTTATAATGAGAGAGCAGGCAGCTATACCGACTTCTCAACTGGAAATCTTACAAAATATCAACCCTACCTATTAATCAACACCAAAATAGCTTGGGAAAATCGCGGGTTTCGTATCTACCTAGATATCAATAACTTATTAAACACAAACTACATGGATTATGGCGGTTTAGTGATGCCTGGCATACATGGAAAATTAGGAATTAGGTGGAAATTAGATTCTATGCGTAAAAAGTGAGGCTACTTCCCAAATTTTTTTCTATTTTTGTCAAATTGAAATCATTTCAATATCATCTTAAATAACTGAAAAACATAGCATGTTTAAAAAACTATATCTTTTCTACAAAGAAGGATTTTCAAATATGACAGTAGGGAAAAAACTGTGGTTGATAGTCATTATCAAGCTATTCATCATGTTTGCTATTCTGAAAGTCTTCTTCTTCCCTAATTTCCTCAAAAAGAATTACGACACTGATGATGAGAGAGGTGAACATGTTACTAATCAGCTAATTGACCGTTCAAAATAACAAAATACAATCATAAAAACACAGTAGCTTTATGCAATTATTAGATGTATCATTAGTCGATTGGTCGCGTGCGCAGTTTGCTTTAACCGCCATGTACCACTGGTTATTCGTGCCATTAACCCTTGGATTGGGTGTTATCATGGCAATCATGGAGTCGATTTACGTCAAAACAGGCAAGGAAGAATGGAAAACCATCACTAAATTTTGGATGACCTTGTTCGGAATTAACTTTGCTTGCGGAGTTGCGACAGGCATCATCTTGGAGTTCCAATTTGGTACAAACTGGTCGAACTACAGCTGGTTTGTAGGTGATATTTTCGGTGCTCCATTAGCTATCGAGGGCATATTAGCCTTCTTTATGGAAGCGACTTTCATCTCCATTATGTTCTTCGGCTGGAATAAAGTGAGCAAGCAATTCCACTTGGCTTCCACTTGGCTGTTAGTAGTAGGCGCAACTTTCTCCGCACTATGGATTTTGGTTGCCAATGCTTGGATGCAATACCCAATAGGTATGGAGTTTAACCCCGATGCAGCACGTAATGAGATGGTAGATTTTTGGGCTATACTCAGCTCACCTGTTGCGATTAATAAGTTTATCCACACCATAGCCTCAGGCTGGATTTTAGGTTCGCTCTTCGTTGTTGGCGTGAGTTCATGGTATATTCTGAAAAAGCGTAACCTTGATTTAGCGATGAAAAGCATCAAGATTGGAGCAATTTTCGGCATAGTGGCAACACTCACCGTTATTGCTACAGGTGATGGTTCTGCTTATCATGTTGCGCAGAAGCAACCCATGAAATTAGCAGCAATGGAAGGACTATACGAAGGAAAAGAGGGAGTTAATATTGTGGCGATGGGTTTACTCAATCCGAATAAAGATTTTGATAATGAGGAAGAGACATTCATCGTAAAAATGGATGTGCCCATTCCTAAATTACTTTCCTTACTCGGATATAGAAAAGGTGATGCTTTTGTGCCTGGTATTAAGGACATTGTGGATGGTTATACTTTGTCAGATGGCACAGTAGTACCCTCTTTTGAAGAGCGAAAGGCAAGTGGCAAACTGGCTGTTCAAGCATTTGCTGATTACCGCGAAGCAAAAGAAGCAGGCAATGATGAATTAGCTGCTATACAGAAAGATATTTTAGATGCGAATTACCATAACTTCGGCTATGGATATTTGGATAAACCCAGCGATATTATCCCCAATGTAGCATTAACATTCTATTCTTTTCATTTTATGGTTGCTTTAGGATTGCTATTCTTAGTGCTGTTTATTGCTGTGTGGTTCTTCCATTGGAAAAACAAATTAGACAAAGCACCTTGGCTCTTATGGGCATCGATTTTCACCATCCCATTGGGATATATAGCTGGGGAATTAGGGTGGGTAGTCTCAGAAGTTGGCCGCCAACCTTGGTTGATACAGGATATTCTGCCCAACAACGTGGCAATATCAAGTATCTCAACCCAATCCGTACAAATCACCTTCTTCCTGTTCTTAGCCCTCTTCACTGCCCTGCTGATTGCTGAAGTGAGGATAATGGTGAAGCAGATTAAGAAACTGTGATGTTACTGGTTGCTGGTT
>CAYVWK010000080.1:0-9559 GCA_964455235.1 uncultured Paludibacter sp. | reverse complement strand
CGTACACGGCTTGCTTGAAGTATCCCAAAGGCAACTGCATTGACTTGCTCCGTTGAGATGTAACGATATTGTTCTTGATCTTGCAATTCTAAGAAAATGCCATCACCAAAACCATCTAAAAATAGCACTCCTAAATCTGCCGCAGCTTGCACTTGAAAGCTTTCTAAATCTGCTGAAGCATATTGTTTACACAGTATTACAGGTGCTGTGATGCCTTCAATTAAAAGTTGATGGAAAAACGCACGCATCTCCCCTACCGAATGCTGATGATTTGTTTCCAATAAAATAACAATAGCTTGATCGCTTTTAAGAAGTTGATATACTTCAGCATTCAAATCTTGATATTGCAATCTGAGAAACTTGGCTTTATGCGTATCTTTCTGTACATCTGCTAATTGCGTGTTATTATAAACAGTATAAAAACTGCCATCCTGCGATTGGATTTTTCCATCTACAACTAAATAGTCAGGTAGTGGATTATATCCACCATCCCTATTCATCAGTACAACTGGGACCTGCTCTCCTCCAATATTAAGTACCTCATGCGTGGCTCTGCGTGTATATTCAAAAGGATTAAATGCAGGATAAGGTTGTGCCTGAATGGCTGGATGATTTACTTTATCTGCTATATAATTAACTAATTTCTTGGCTACAGGTATCTCATCTTCTGGCTCTTCACTTAAAGAAACACGTATCGTATCGCCTATGCCATCTTGTAATAAAGCTCCTATACCTACTGCTGATTTTATTCTGCCATCTTCTCCATCACCTGCCTCTGTAACACCTAAATGCAAAGGATAAGCATATCCATATTTATCCATCTCAGCTACCAACAAACGTACTGCATGTACCATGGCAAGAGTGTTAGAAGCTTTCATGGAAATAACCACATCATTAAAACCTTCTTCTTTGCAGATATGCAAAAACTCCATGCACGACTCCACCATACCTCTGGGCGTATCTCCCCAGCGATTCATCATACGCTCGCTTAAGGAACCGTGGTTTACTCCTATACGAATAGCGGTTTTGCACGTTTTGCACACCCCCAACAGCACCTTAAATCGTTCTTTAATCTTCTCATATTCAGCCTGATACTCTTCATCTGTATAATCACCAACTTTCTTAACCAGCCCAATATAATTACCAGGATTTACACGTACTTTTTGTACGAATTGCGCAGCTACATCAGCTGCATTGGCTAAAAAATGAATATCTGCAACTAAGGGAAAATCGTATCCTTTTACATCTAAAGCTTCCCGTATAAACTGGAGATTTTGAGCCTCTTTGACTCCCTGTGCTGTAAGTCTTACTATTTCACCACCTGCTTCTACAATTCTAATACTCTGTTGTACAGATGATTCTGTGTCATTCGTATCTGTATTAGTCATAGACTGAACTCGTATGGGGTTTTTCCCTCCCATACATACATTTCCTATATGAATTTCATCCGAAACTCTCTTGGTGTAATTGAAGATATCTATCATAGTTGCAAAATGTGAGAAAATATTGAAACGAACTACGCAAATCGTAAATTTTACGTTTTACATAGCTATATTTTTCGAAATTGACTCCACTTGTTGTTTGTGATAATCAATAAACATATTTTTATCTTGTCGTTTTAAAAACAAAGGAGCTTGGCTATCAACCGCTACATCCGTAACGTCAATATATAAACCTGGCAGACCTTCTTCATCAGAAATAGCCTTGAATTTTGATGAGTCATTAGCTCGTTGCTCCATTATCCAATTAAACATCACATTGGGTTCATAAACAAAATAAGGTGCATACGCTTCATTGACTTCTCCTTCACCATCATACCAAGCATGGGTATTTTTGATGTCAGATGTTTTAACTTTATGACCATTATTGAGTTGACCACCAACTAATTCCATTGGAATCTTACGCTCTATTTTCCAAGCATCTATGTATTCCTCTTCCAATAAATTAATCACATCCAATACAGACATGGCAAAGGTAGAACACGCACCGCCTTCTTCTTTATAACGAGGCCAAAACGCACCATTATAATACTTCGATGTAGTGAACCCATTATTCGATTTACCCGTATAATGATTGATATATTCAATGGCTCTCTTGGCTGCATTATCACTAATTCTAAAGGTAATAAAGGTAACCATATCTTTTTTAGCATAATATGCCAATTTTGATTGAAGTCTTTCCCCTGGCTCAATTTCACCCCCTAAGGTAATACCCATAATGCCCATGCCAACCCTATCTTTATAAATTAACTTTGTTTTTTCTTTGGTTGATAGTGACATTTGAGCGAAGTAATATGGACTCTCTTCCAAAAAAGGAGATTCCATGCGCATTGCAACATGTCCTAATAAATAATTAACCTTTTGTCCCAAACTTCTCACATAGCATTTTCGCATACTTTTATAGATGGAAGATGGTGAGCTCCAATCCAAAGGATATTTTGTAGGCACCACAAATACGGTTAACTCATGTGTTTGATTTTCTTGTGGATTACGTAACTCTGCTTTCATTGTTGTGTGCATAGACGAAAGATGTAAGAATAAAAAAATTGTAAAAATCAGTCTCATTTTATTTATATTTGTACGGTTTATTAGAAAACATCTCAGATGGCAAAGTTGTTTTACAAACACTAAATTTAACACCTGATTGCTCTAAAATTTGCAGCCGCAAAGGTAAATAAATTTCTGACATATCTTATTTTCATCACTCAGATAAACAAAAAATTTAGGAATGTATCATTAAAAACCTTAACTTTGCCCCCGTTTTTAAAAATAAGATATGCGTTTCCGACCAAAGTTTTTCGAGGTATTTGAAAATTACTCAAAAGCTACATTCTATAAAGATTTAATGGCTGGTGTGATAGTGGGAATTGTCGCGCTACCTCTTGCCATTGCCTTCGGGATTGCCTCTGGCGTCTCTCCTGAAAAGGGCTTATACACAGCCATTATCGCTGGCTTCATTATCTCATTTTTTGGTGGTAGTAAGGTGCAAATTGGCGGTCCGACGGGTGCTTTTATCGTCATAGTTTACGGTATTGTTCAGGAATTTGGTATCGCAGGACTTACCATTGCAACTATATTAGCGGGTGTCATGCTGATTGCTATGGGTCTGCTGAAGTTAGGTGTAGTAATTAAATTTATCCCCTACCCCATCATTGTTGGCTTTACGAGTGGTATTGCTGTTACCATTTTTGCTACGCAGATAAAAGATTTATTTGGAATGGAAATTAGTGGCTCTGTGCCTGCCGATTTCCTAAGCAAATGGGTGGTATATGGGCAACATATTCAAACAACTAACATAATTGCTCTACTTATTGGCATACTGTCCATTGTCATTATTTTCACAGCTCCTAAATACTCCAAAATCATCCCAGGTTCGCTGATTGCTATCGTTCTTATGACGCTTATAGTCTATATTTTAAGGGAATATTTTGGGATGACTAGCATAGAAACCATCGGTGATAGATTTAGAATTGACCCTTCTTTACCCAAACCCGAGGCTCCTGCTATTACATTCAAAGCTGTACAGACACTGATACCTGCTGCCTTTACCATTGCAATGTTAGGCGCTATTGAATCTCTACTTTCAGCAACTGTTGCTGATGGCGTTATTGGGGACAAACATCATTCAAATACAGAACTAATTGCGCAAGGTATTGCCAATGTGATAACCCCCATTTTCGGAGGTATTCCCGCAACAGGAGCTATTGCACGCACCATGACCAATATCAATAATGGAGGGCGAACTCCCGTTGCAGGTATTATTCACGCCATCGTTTTATTACTGATACTCTTATTTTTAGGTAATCTTACCAAACATATACCCATGGCTTGTTTAGCTGGTGTATTGGTTGTTGTAGCCTATAATATGAGTGAATGGCGTACTTTCAAATCCTTATTGAAAGGGCAGAAATCGGATGTGGCTGTATTGCTTACAACCTTCTTTTTGACAGTTATTTTTGATTTAACTATCGCTATTGAACTCGGACTAGTACTAGCCGTAGTTTTATTCTTAAGAAGAATCAGTGCTTCCACGCAAATTTCGGTTTTCAAACATGATATTGATGAAGCTGAATATATAGAAGGAGGAGCAGATACGGAAAGATTAGTACTCCCAAAAGGTGTTGAAGTCTATGAAATTGAAGGTCCATTCTTCTTTGGTGCAGCCAACAAATTTGAGGAAACAATGAAAATGTTGGGAGATAAACCGAAAGTCAGAATCATCCGCATGCGCAAAGTACCTTTTATGGATTCAACAGGTATTCATAATTTGAAAAACTTGATTGAGATGTCGCAAAAAGATAAAACACAGATTCTTCTTTCTGGAGTTAACGAATCTGTGCACTCTGCCCTGATAAAGGGTGGTATAGAGACACTTATAGGTGATGAAAATATTTATGACAACATAACAAAAGCACTCAATAAAGCCGAAATAATTATTAATTTGAAAGAAAAGAAATCAAAAGTTTGATTTTTCAATACAAATGAGTATTTTTGTCTGATGTTTTTGAAAAAATGAAAGATGCTAGCAAATCGTTACGATGAAATAATAGATGCTTTTGAATTAAAACTGAAGCAGTTGATTTCAGCTTATCAATCATTACAAAAACAACACGAAGAGCTTCAAACTGACTTCCAACAGAAGCACGAAGAGCTGATGGTAGCACACAGTCAGATTTTGGAACTTAGAACAACAAATAGCCATTTGTCATTAGCCTCTCAAATGAGTGGTTCGCTTGAAAAGCGTGCAGATGCTAAAAAGCAGATTGACAGATTGGTGCGGGAAATTGATCAATGTATTGCTCTTTTAAATGAATAGAGCGCATGAGCGAAGAAAAATTGAATATAAACGTACAAATTGGAGGCTTTCCTATTGCTTTACACATCGACCGTAAAGATGAGGAGATTTACAGAAAAGCCGAAAAACTTGTCACAAAACTTATTAATGATTATCACACGGGGTATAGTCAGCTAAGTTATGAGGATATTCTGAAATTAGCAGCCTATCAACTAGCTGTACAAGTATCTCAAAATCAATTAAATGAAGACCCTTCGCCTTTGGCAGACCGTCTAAAGGCATTGACAGAAGAGTTGGATAGCATATTGGATAAGTAATATTTATCGCTGCATCAATTACTCCCGCATAGTGTCCAAATTAGTTGGATTCTATGCGTTTTTTATTTGTAAACTATTGAATTTCATGAGATAACTAATATAAATTTAAACTAAAATAGAATGCTAACATATACAATTATTGGAATTGTCGGCTTGTTAATAGGTGGCGGAATTACTATTTTCATCTTTGCCCTTATCAACAAAAAAAGCAAAGAAAAGGCTTTAGCCGAATTAGAAATCCTGAAAAAGGATCAGTTGATTGAAGTAAAAGAACGTTTCATCGCATTAAAATCTGAGCATGAACAGCAAGTGCAAGATCGCAATGCAAAAATCCAAGACAGGGAAGTTAAACTGCAACAAAGAGAGCTTCAACTAAACCAACGACAAGGTGATTTACAGCGTAAATCTAACGAGTTGGATACCTTGAAAGAAATGCATGAACAGCAACTGAGCTTGATTGAAAAAAGACGTCATGATTTAGATAATCTAACAAAACAAGCGCAAACTCAACTAGAAAATATTTCTGGACTTTCAGCGGAGCAAGCTAAAGAAAATTTAGTTGAAAGTTTGAAGGATGAAGCTAGAACCAATGCAATGTCTTATATCAATGACATTATGGAAGAGGCTAAAATGACAGCAAATAAAGAAGCAAAGCGTGTTGTTATCAATACGATACAACGTGTTGCAACTGAAACTGCTATTGAAAACTCTGTAACTGTTTTCCATATTGATTCAGATGAAATTAAAGGACGTATTATTGGTCGTGAAGGCCGTAATATCCGTGCTTTAGAGGCTGCTACAGGTGTTGAAATCATTGTTGATGATACACCAGAAGCGATTGTGCTTTCTGCTTTCGACCCTGTGCGCCGTGAAATTGCGCGTTTGTCGCTACATCAACTTGTGACCGATGGCCGTATTCACCCTGCTCGCATTGAAGAGGTGGTGAATAAAGTAAAGAAACAAATTGAAGATGAGGTGATTGAGATAGGAAAACGTACTACCATTGACTTAGGAATACATGGTCTACATCCTGAACTGATTCGCCTTGTTGGTAAAATGAAATACCGCTCTTCTTACGGACAAAACCTCTTGCAGCACTCTCGTGAAGTAGCTAATCTTTGTGCTACTATGGCTTCAGAGCTTGGATTAAATCCCAAAGCTGCAAAACGTGCTGGTTTGCTGCATGATATAGGTAAAGTGCCTGATGATGAGCCAGAAGTACCACACGCAATTTTAGGTATGCGCTTGGCTGAAAAATACAAGGAAAAACCCAATATCTGTAATGCAATTGGTGCTCACCACGACGAGGTAGAAATGGAAAGCTTGATTGCGCCTATTGTACAGGTCTGCGATGCTATTTCAGGTGCTCGTCCCGGTGCTCGTCGCGAAATCGTTGAGGCTTATATTAAACGCTTGAAAGACCTTGAAAGCTTGGCTGCACAATATCCTGGTGTGGTTAAAACTTATGCTATTCAAGCAGGTCGCGAGTTGCGCGTAATTGTAGGTGCTGATAAATTGGATGATAAGGAAACAGAAGTACTATCATTCGATTTGGCGAAGAAAATTCAAGATGAGATGACTTATCCTGGTCAAGTTAAAATTACGGTTATCCGTGAAACAAGAGCTGTAAGTTACGCAAAATAATGAGTTTAAACGTACAACTTATCCTGAATCCTGAAGAAGCGTTCAAAGATGAATGTATCAAACTGAAACTCGCTGAGAATTTGGGAGTTTCAGTTGATGCAATTACTTTCTTTCGTGTAACAAAGCGTTCGATTGATGCACGATCTGCAAATACCAAAGTACACCTAACAGTCGACTACGCTTTTGATGATAAAGATATTCCCGAGTTTTATACCAAAATTTTCGACTACCAGAATGTGAGCGATAAAAAACCTATTTTTATTATAGGTGCAGGATCTGCTGGTTTATTTGCTGCCTTAAAGCTCATCGAATTAGGACTTAAACCTATTATTTTTGAAAGAGGAAAAGGAGCAGTAGAGCGTTATAAGGATGTTGTACAAATCAATCAAAATATCACATTAAACCCCGATTCTAACTATAGCTTTGGAGCAGGAGGCGGCGGCATGTTTTCGGATGGTAAGCTGTATACGCGCTCAAAGAAAAAGGGCGGCTTACGTGAATTGCTCGAAACTTTCCACTACCATGGGGCGCCAGACGACATTCTTATCGATGGCTATCCACATGTAGGGTATGATTTATTACCCCAAATTATCAGTAAACTATGCGATACGATTACCAGTCATGGTGGAGAAATTCATTTTGAAAAAAAACTGGTAGATATCATACTGGAAGATAATAAACTAACAGGTATCAAATTAGATGATGGGACAGAATACCAGACTGATTATCTGCTGCTTGCGACAGGAGGTTCTGCTCATGATATCTATGAGTTATTAGATAAAAAAGGTATTGAAATAGAGGCTAAAGATTTTGCAATCGGTGTTAGAGTTGAACATCCACAACATGTAATTGACCGCATTCAATATAAAACAGTCAAGCGCAATCCGCATTTACCTCCAGCCAGTTATAATTTAGTAGAACAGGTCAATGGACGTGCAGTCTACTCGTTTTGCATGTGCCCTGGCGGCAAAATTGTGCATGCTGGCAACAATGAAAAAAGCATAGTTGTCAATGGAATATCCTCTTCTCAAAGAAATTCTGACTACGCAAACTCAGGGATAGTAGTCGCTATTCGTCAAGAAGACATCCCCGATAAATACTACCAGTATGGAGTTTTTGCAGGCTTAAAATTTCAAGAAGATATTGAACACAAAGCCTATATAGAAAACGATGGAAATAAACTGAAGGCACCTGCTCAAAGGTTGATGGATTTTGTTTTCTCAAAAGCATCTACTGATTTACCTAGCTGTTCTTACGAAGCAGGAGTTGTACCATCAGCATTGCATCAATGGTTGCCCAAACATATAGCAAGTCGTTTGCAAATTGCATTTCAAACTTTTGATAGAAAAATGCGTGGTTTTTTAAGTCAAGAAGCAATCGTTGTAGGTGTTGAAACTCGCTCTACATCTTGTATTCGTATACCTAGAAATACAGAAACAGGAGAACATATCCGCATAAAAGGACTCTATCCAGTAGGAGAAGGCTCAGGCTATTCAGGAGGTATCACCTCATCTGCCTTAGATGGAGAACATGCTGCTTATCATGTATTTGCAGCATACCAATCATCAAAAGAAACACCTTGAGTAAGCTTAAATTGCTTTAAAAACGCTTTATAAGAAGAGAAACCTGAACTATAGACTAAAGCTTGAATATCAATTTCAGATTTGTCTTCACTTCTACTCCACTCATCAATAAAGTGTTTTATTCTTAAGCCCTGCATCATATTCAAACAAGTTGAACCGTAATTGTATTTTACACAAAAATGAATATGCTGGGAAGGCACGCTAATCAATCGACTAAATTTCTTTACACTAAAATCGTGCGCTAGATAGGGCTTATATTCTTCGATGTATGCCAATATTTTCTGGGATAATTTTGCAAAATAATTATTATATACTAAGGTTTCATCCAAAGAATTCAATACAGCATACACTCTATGATCATCAAGTTTAAACTTCATTTCTCTCACCAAGGGATTGAGCTTAGAAGAAGCTGGATAAGCATAGACAATTCCTGGATTTAATAAGTAAATGATAGGTTGCAAAATAACAAAAAAGAAAGTGGAGTATACAAAGATTTGACTAGTAAAAAAATCATTCAGATTCAAAACATGAAAGATCTTTGAGAATAAAAATGTCATACAAAAATGGAAAACATTCATACCCAAAGCAATACACGTAATCAGTAAAAACCAAATATAATTCCTTTTATGCTGCTTTCCATAGTTAACGTTAGCTACCTTTTGCTTCTTATTAGCCTTGTAAATAGTCCATAAAGCCATTAATTTATAGATAGTGGAATGCATAATACAGGCTTGAATAACCAGCCAGTTAGGAATTGAAACCAAGCTAGATCGCATAAAAAAGGATAAATCACCCATAGATTGTTGCGCATAAATGAACTTGTCATTTAAGGGCTCAGTTAGGTATGGTATCAGGGTAAACAAACTGAGGTAGAAAGGTATAAAATGCAGAAAATCTTTTCCTTTAAAATGATAATTCACATCCAATAATCCCCTAATAAAAAAATAAAAAAACGGTCCAGCCAAAAATAAAACAGGTCGCAAAGTACTTACCATTACGATAAAAACGCTTTGAAACCCTCCATTTATCAGGATATTATAAAAAATTAGCGTAAAGGCACTAATCAGTAAATACAATGAAAGAAAAATCACATAGCGACTGATTTTCCAATTTTTATGTGATATCAAAAGTGATAGAAAAACAATAAATAAAGCAAGTATAGTGATTAAATCCATCATATTTATCTATATATTATTCGAAAGGATATTCCTCCTGTACGAT
>CAYVWK010000079.1:0-9620 GCA_964455235.1 uncultured Paludibacter sp. | reverse complement strand
ATATCAAATCTCGGACTATAATATTATTAGTCCGAGATTTTTTTTATATAGTATATAATGGTAATAATCTTGCAGGATAAAAATGAATTTTAGCTGTTTTTATAACCTACAGAAACCCGTAAAATAAATTTTTCTATGTTTCTATACCTGCAGAAACTCGTGAAATGTATTTTTCCACGTTTCTATACCTGCAGAAAATCATGAAATGTGTTTTTATATGTTTCTATACCTGCAGAAACCCGTGAAATGAATTTTTATACGTTTCTGTAGCTGCAGAAAACCTGTAGAGGCGGTTAATTTGACTAATCCGCCACATACTCCACTTATTTAGCACTATTTTTTTCAATAAACTTTGATGGAGTCATTCCAAATTCTTTCTTGAAAGAGTTTGTGAAGTACGACCTACTTTCAATACCCACCGAGTACATAGCCTCTTGAATGGTGATGTTGTTTTCTATCAACAACTTTGCTGCCTTGCGTAACCTATAATTCAGTATAAACTCAACAATAGATTTACCAGTGAGAGATTTAATTTTCGAGTACAATTTACTTCTACTCATCATCATTTCTGTAGCAATTGTGTTTACATCTAATTCAGACTTATCTAAATAAGAATCGATGATACCCGTAACATCTTTTAAAAACTTATCATCTTCTCTGTTAGTTGCAATTTCTGATACATCAGCAAAATAGTTTGAAGCATAATGATTGCGTAAAAGTTCTTGTTGCTTGAAAATATTAGATATCGCAGCCTTAAGCAGATTTAAGTCTGTAGGCTTCTCAAAATATAAATCAGCACCCGATTCAGTTCCCTCTAATTGACTTTCGACACCCGATTTGGCAGTCAATAAAATAAATGGAATATGAGATGTTTCAACATTGTTTTTCATCAATTTACAGAAGGTAATACCATCTATTTCAGGCATCATTATATCACTTATAATCATATCAGCGTCGTTGCTTTTAAGATACTCTATGGCGGGTTTTGCGTCATTAAAGTCAATAACTTTATAAATAGAACTAAGTGATGATTTAAGCAACCCTCTCAAATCATCATTATCTTCAGCAATAATAAGTGTTTTGTTTGTTTGTTTCTCTTGTGTTGATAACTTTGTTGTGAGTTTATCACTTTCTTCTTTATTAGATTTATCCGTAACTATTACTACTTCATTAAGGATATCCGTAGTCTCTTCGTTATCATCAAAAGATTCTTTTATATACTCATCTGCGCTGTAATAGTGTGTAGATGATGAGAATTGTAGAATAAAGTCAGTACCCTTATCTCTTTCGCTATATATAGATATGTTGGCTTTATGAATCGATACAAGCTCTTTTACTAATGCAAGTCCAATTCCAGTACCAAGATGTTTATTCTCGTTTTTAGTATCAACTTTATAAAATCTTTCAAACACCTTCGAAATAGATTCTTCACTAATTCCTACGCCCGTATCACTTACTATCAATTTAAATGAATTGTCCTTATCAAAATCCACATTGTTGATAATTGAGTGTGATGCCTTGTATTGTGATACAAAATTATCTCTTGTAACCAGTATCCTAATTTCACCACCCTTATCAGTATATTTAAAAGCATTGTTGAAAAGATTAAGTGCTATCTTTTCCATTATGTTCGTATCAAACGGAACATTTGACAGGCTTTCATCACCAAGCACTACATCATATTTAAATCTCTTTTCGATAGCAAGTTCATTAAAGTCAGTTGCTATCTTGGATATAAATGAATTTATATCTCCTTCTCTTACAGCAAGTTTTATTTTATTCTTTTGCAGATTCCTGAAATCCAAAATATCATTTAGTAGCAGCATAAGTCGCTGCGAGTTGCTATTCAATATCTTGTAGTAATACTCTTTCATACCTTCTTCTCGCATACTATTTATTGTCGCCATTATCAGAGCTAATGGAGTTTTTAAATCGTGTGAGACATTAGTGAAAAATAAAAATTGATTTTTATGAATCTCCTCTCTCTTTTCTTTTTCAAGCTTGTCAAAATATAGTTGGTTTTCGAGTTCCTTTTTGTTTCTATAAGTTGATATCAAATAATAAAGAAGAGATATAAACATAATTAAATAGATAACCCATGCTATAGTGCTAGCCCAAGGAGCAGGTTTTCTGATTATCTTAATTGAAGATACTTTTCCCCACACGCCATCATTATTTGCCGATTGAAATTCAAAATAATATGTACCAGCTGGAATTTTTGAATAGTGTATTATTCTATTTTGTGCATCAGTCGATATCCATTGCTTGTCATAGTTTCGCAACCTGTACTTATATTGATTCTTATCGCTATTTAAATAGTTATCGCTTGATATTTTTAAACCAAAGTTTTGTTGATTATGATTCAATCTTATAGTTGCCGAGTTATTTGTATCAATACTTATTTTTAGGTTATTAATATCTTGAACAGGCTTATAGTCGAGATAGAAATCTGATACAATAGTGTTTGGTTCTATCGGGTTTATATTTATAATATTTGGTTCTATAATTGTAAAACCACCTGTTCCACCAAAATATAGTCTTCCGTTGTCGTCCTTAAAAGTTGATAACCTATAATAAACATCTCCTTGCGTACCGTCAGACTCTTTAAAAATTGATGTCTTATACGAGTTCTTATCAAAGAGATACAATCCATCATTAGCACCCATCCATATGCCATTGTTCGACCAATTTATACTATATATTTCTGCAATATCACTCTTAAGAATATCAGGATAAGAAGTAAAACTTTTATTTCTTGTATCAAATTTTATCAGCTCATTGCCAAATGTTCCAATCCATATCGTGTTATCATCATCCATGCAAAGTGTAGATGCACTAAGGCCTTTTTGTGAAGGAATAGAGTGTAGTTTAAAAGTTTTATTGTTGATATCAAATTCGAATAACTTTTCAGAAGTTATAAACCACAATTTATCATCATCTCCTCTGTAAGCATCGAAAATATAATCTTGTGGAGAAATATTGAAATCATCTGTTTCGGCCGAAAAGTGTGTTACTTTCATGTTATCAAAAGATAGATACGATATTTTTAAAGAGTGTAGTTGATAAATTATCCAAAGCCCCGAATCGGGTTCTAATATCACTTTTCGCAAGTCGTTAGATAATAGCGATGATGCATTGTTAGAGCTATATCTTATATTAATAAATTGCTTTGTTTTTGGGTTATACTTATTTAATCCCTCTCTAAAAGTAGGTATCCAAATATTTCCTTCCTTATCTATTGCCGATGGCTTCGTATAATTTCCCGATAATCCGTCTTTATTGTCAGATCGGGTTAGGTAGCTAAAGCTATCATTTTTCTTGTTTAAAATATTTACACCGCCCCCCTCTGTTGATATCCATACTTTTTCATCGTGTACTGAAAAGCCACTTACTGGGGTTTTCATCAAGCCCTCGGTTGAGAGTTGATATGTAGTGAATATGTTTTCCTCATACTTGTTTACATAAGTTGCCGATCCAACGAAAGTTCCTATCCATATATTGTGGTAGTTGTCTTCAGATATTGTCCATACTGAATTATGAGGTATTGTAAATTTGTTATTTTGATTGTTTTGATGAAGTGCCACATTGTTTTTATCTGGATCTATAATTAACAGCCCATTCATAGTGCCTACCCATGCTTTTCCGTCTTCAGAAACATATCCACATCTTACCCCTAGATTCTTATACTCATCATTTTTGTGTATCGAAATCACATCTCCCGAAGTTGCATTCAGTTTAATAATTGATAAGTTGGAGGTAATAATCCACAATATATTGTCTCTAACTTGCGCTTGTATTAAGCTATAATCTTCGAATAGATTATTGATATTAGCAAAATCATCAATTACATTGCTTTGGGAATTATATTTATATATATGGCCATATCTTGAAAAGAAAAATAAATCATTATCACTTTCTGCAATCATTTTATTGTGGAGCGGAAGTTGTCTGCCACTAAATTCAATATGGTTTATATTGTCATTATCGTAAAAACTATGTACATCATTAGAATTTAGAATCCATTTAGCACCTGTTTTGTCTGCATAAATATAATTGTTGTTTATCTCAGTTATAAGATCAAATCTTTCGGACAGAAAGTCAAATTTGTAAACACCATTTCCAGATGAAACATATAAGTTTCCATCAATATCTGTAGTTATATTATTTAAGCTAGAAATATCCTCCAAACCATTTTTCTGAAACGCATGTTTGTATGATTTATATGTATATCCATCAAATCTAAATATGTTGTTCTCCAAAGCAATCCAAACAAATCCAGATGTATCTTGACTTATATCCATAATTCCATCATAACTCAGTCCGCCCTTTGGAGTAAGAGTGTGAAACTTTATATTCTCTTTCGAGTATATATTAGCTACAAATAGTAATGAAATAAATATGTTTATAAGTATATGCCGCATTTGGATTAGAGTTTGAATATTATTTACAAAGATATAAAAGTAATAACATTTTGTTTACTTATACAAAGATTTTGCTTGTTGTGGTTTTTATAGGTTCACAATTGTCATATCGCATTTAAAGGCTTTATTTCAATGTTTCTATTATTAAATGATAAAAACAGAGCATTATAAGTCAAAAAGAGCAATCATGTTTTTCATCACTCAAAGTATTTTTGTGATATCAATAACTCTGGAAAATATGAGAATTATATTATTTACTATAACATTTGTTTTATCTGTTATAAGTTGTTCAAATGTAGGGACAAAAATAAAAAAAGATGAAGTGGCAAGTGTTGCTAATAAGGTAGCCGATTGGCAAATCGAACATCTTACATACCGTGACTCGGGCAACCTGCACGATTATGGAATTGATGCATGGACAAATAGTGTTTTTTATCTTGGCCTAGCTCAGTGGGCAAGTAAGTCTGATAAAAGTGACCAATACTTTGCTTGGCTTTATGATAGCATAGGCAATAAAAACAACTGGAGCATACCTGCCAATTTTTTACATTATCAGCCAATAAGTTACTATCATGCTGATGAGCTTTGTGTGGCACAGTCATACATCGAGCTATATAATAAGTATGGTGAAAGAAGAATGGTTGATTCGGTAATAACCCGTCTTAATATGATTATGAAGAATCCAGGCAATCAAAGCTTATCGTATCGAAACAAACAATCGTGGTCGTGGTGCGATGCTTTGTTTATGGCACCGCCAGTATATTTGGGTATTGCTAAAGTAGAAGAAAACGAATCTTATATCGATTTTATGCATGATAATTTTTTAGCCACCTATTATCATTTATACGACGATAAGGAGAAATTGTTTTATAGAGATGATAGCTATTTTGATAAAACTGAAAACAATGGCCAAAAGATATTCTGGGGGAGAGGCAACGGATGGGTTGTGGCTGGACTAGCAAATATTATAAAGCTTATGCCAAAAGATGACTCTCGAAGATTGTTCTATAAAAATTTGTTTGCCGATATCACCACTCGCTTGGTGCAATTGCAGCACGAAGATGGCTTCTGGCATGCAAGTCTGTTGGATGCTGATAGCTATCCATCACCAGAAACTAGTGCGACTGCGCTTATAACCTATGCCATAGCTTATGGTATTAATGAAGGTATATTAGATAAAAGTGATTTTTATGAACCAATGTATAAATCGTGGACATCACTACTTTCGGCCATTGATGAAGATGGTAAGCTAGGGTGGGTGCAGCCAATTGGTGCAGACCCTAAGAAAGTAACTCGCGATATGACTTCAGTTTATGGTCCGGGTGCCTTTTTGATGGCTGCTACCGAAATATATAAAATGAAATAATATTGTTGATACAAAAAAAATATAATTATGCATATATTCTCGTGTGTACATACACGAGAATACAAGATTTTGAAAACTAATAACAAATAAATATATATATTAAAGAGATGAATAAGTTTTACTCAATGTTTTTGTTTCTCTTCATTTTCTCTGTTACACTAATGGGAAAGGGTAGGGAGACAACCTCATTTAATGAAGGGTGGCAGTTTAAGAAAGGTCCTTTTAATAAGTCGGCATCAGTGCTTAATCAAACCTTTACAGGCGGTAATTGGCAAAGTGTAGATATACCTCACACATGGAATGCACATGATATGCAGCGTGAGATGGCCAATGCTACAGCCTTCAGAAACCCTCAGGAAAGATTTTACACAGGCGAAGCGCTTTATAAAAAGATATACACACCAGCTGAGTCATTATCAGATAAAAGAATATTCTTGAAATTTGAGGGAGTGGGCACAGTTGCCGAGGTATATGTAAACAATCAATTTGCTGGTCGCCACAAAGGTGGATATTCAGCATTTGCTTTTGAAATTAGCAGACTGCTAAAGTTTGGCGAAGAGAACGAAATCATAGTTAGGGCTGATAATACTGCGCGCCCAGATGTTATTCCAGTAAATAACGTATTGTTTGGAGTATATGGAGGTATTTATCGTGATGTTCAATTAATAGTAACCGAAAAAGTGAATATTGCCGTAACGGATTATGCCTCACCAGGAATATATATTCGTCAGAATAACGTAAGTAATAAATCTGCCGAAGCATCTGTAAAAGTAAAAGTGGAAAATAAAACAGGCTCACCACAAGATGTTTCAATCAACTACTCAATTTATGATGCAAATGATAAACTTGTTGTGCAGAAAAATCAGAAAGTAAAAGTGCACCACCAAGGTCGCCAAGAATTTACTGATGTGCTTGCCGTAAAAAAACCGCATCTGTGGCAAGGAATTGACGATCCGTATCTTTACAAAACTGTAGTAGAGCTTTCAATGGGTGGAAAAGTGATAGATAAAGTAATTCAACCACTTGGTTTCCGCCATTTTGAGTTCCGTCCTAATGATGGAATGTATTTAAATGGAAAGAAATACCCAATGTATGGTGTTTGTCGCCACCAAGACTGGTGGGAAAAGGGGAGTGCTCTTACTCAGGCAGAGCATGATGCTGATATAGAGTTTATAAGAGAGATAGGAGCCACTACAATAAGATTAGCACACTATCAGCAGGCGGAATATTTTTATTCAAAATGCGATAGTTTAGGATTATTAGTGTGGGCAGAGATTCCTTTTGTGAACCAAGTTACAACTTTTGAAACGGAGAATGCAGTACAGCAAATGACTGAGCTTATTCGTCAAAACTATAACCACCCATCTATATATACGTGGGGATTACACAATGAGGTGTATTCGCCATTTGAGCAAACTATACCACTTACTACTCAGCTACACGACTTATCAAAGAGTGAAGACCCTGATCGATACACAGTAGCAGTTAGCGGATACAATACTATAGATGCAACTGCTAATAACAATGCAGATATTCAAGGAATCAATCACTATTTTGGATGGTATGGTGGTCGCATTGGAGATATAGAAGGCTGGGTGAAAAAAGCTGAGAAAGAATTTCCCAATAATATGGTAATTTTCTCGGAATATGGAGGCGAGGCTAATATCAATCAGCAGAAAGAAGAGGTTGGAGATATTGGTGACTGCTGCGGTTTCGACAAAAAATACTATGAAACATGGGGAACCAAATTTCATGAAATACAATGGGGTGTGATTTCAAAGCATCCATATCTGTTAGCATCATATATCTGGAATATGTTTGATTTTGGCACACCTATGTCGGCTCAAGGTGGTGTTCACTCGCGAAACATGAAGGGGTTAATAACCTTTGATAGAAAAGTGAAAAAGGATGGTTTTTATTGGTATAAGGCCAATTGGAGCAAAGAGCCAGTATTATATATGACTCAACGCCGTGCGGTAGAGCGAGAAAATGAGGTAACATCAGTTACAGTTTATTCAAATATTGGCACTCCAAAGCTGGTAGTGAATGGAAGTGAGATAACTGAATATTCAATTGGTAACACCGAAGTTCACTACATTTTTGATGTTGTACGTCTTCAAGAAGGAGAGAATATATTGGAAGTTACAGCTACAAAGGATGGAAAAGAATACAATGACAAGATTGTGTGGAACTATTCGGCAGATAATAAAAAAGATAATGATGACAGCACACCTGAAGAAAGAAAAGGTATGCACATAGGATTGTAAACTCAAAAAAATAAATATAAAACAAAAACTCAAATGAAAAATCACTTACTGTTAATCACCGCATTATTGATGTTTTTCCCTATCGGCTCTTCTGCACAAAAGCAGAGAGAGTCGGTAGCATTAAAACATGGAGCGCATAGAATAGGAAAGCGAACCGATGCTGAAATGCAACGTTGGCGCGAGCATGGCTTGGGCCAGTTTATTCACTGGGGTGTTTATGCAATACCTGGTGGTGAGTGGAATGGCAAAAAAACACAATATGCTGCCGAATGGTTCAGAACATCTGGATTAATTACAAAGGAAGAGTACGACAATTTGTATAAAGAATTTAATCCTACCAAGTTTGATGCTAAGCAATGGGCAAAACAAGCAAAACAAATGGGTGCCAAGTATTTGATATTCACAACCAAGCATCACGATGGATTTTGTTTGTGGCCAAGCAAATACACAGATTATACAATTGCAAACTCACCTTATAAAAAAGATATAGTAAAAGAGATTGTAGATGCATACACAGCCGAAGGCATCGATGTTCATTTATACTTCTCTATTATCGATTGGAATCATCCAGGGTATCAAGGCGGACTGCCTTTTGCTGAATTTCAAAAAAACAATGACTGGGAAAACTATAATCCTTTCAGAACAGAAGCAGACAAAGAAAGATATCAGGATTTTAAGGAGTTTACACGCAATCAACTTATCGAACTGTTGACAGACTATCCAAAAATCAAAGGCTTGTGGTTTGATGGTTCGTGGGATGGCGCATGGATGAAGGAGGCTGAGTGGGTTGACAATCTAGGCAAGGAACTTCGAGAGATGCACCCAGGGCTAATAATTGGTAGCAGATTTAGAGCAGATGATAATGGAAAAAGGCATATCGATACCAATGGAGATCTGATTGATGATTATGATCAACGGTTTGAACGTAATCTACCTAACTCATTGGCAGAAATTGGTGGTAACGACTGGGACTGCGTAATGACAATACCCGAAAATCAATGGGGTTATCATCGTGATTGGTCGCTTTCGTATGTAAAAACACCATACGACTTAATAGAAATGATTGTAAAGGCCAATTCTTTGAATGGAAATCTTGTAATCAACTTCGGACCTGATGGTGATGGAAACATCCGAGTAGAGGAAACCGATATTGCCCACGGAATAGGAGAGTGGATGGAAGTAAACGGCGAAGCTGTTTATGGCACACACAACTCAAAACTTGATAAACATGATTGGGGATATATCACTGAGCGAGATGATAATATATATCTAACAGTGATGAGCAAGCCGATGAACAATCTTGTGAGGGTAAAACTACCAAGAGCAAAAAATAGCAAGGATGATGTTACAATCATTTCAGAAGCAACATTTCTGATTGATAACAAACCGGCACAAATCAAAACCGGAATACGTGACAAATCTGGATTCGACTACTACGACATTGTAGTTCCCGATCATATTCAGAAACAAACCTTGCCATTTGTTGTAAAAATTAAATTAAAAGAGATTAGCAGAGGTGAAAGAGCCGCCTATCAAGAGGCAATAATATAACCTGCATATAATCAG
>CAYVWK010000078.1:0-9668 GCA_964455235.1 uncultured Paludibacter sp. | reverse complement strand
TGCAATACCTAACCCTAAAGCAGTGCCACAGAGAATATCGAAGGGATAATGAACACCTAAATAGATGCGGGAATAGGCTACGATGACAGCCCAAATGAAAACAAACCAAGTATAGGATTTTTGTTTGATAATCAGCGAGCTAAGAAGGGCGAAACCAAAAACATTGGAGGCGTGTCCTGAGACAAAGCTGAATCCTCCACTTCGGTAGTTATTGACGTGATGCACTAGACCTTCTAAAGATAATTCGCGGGATGGACGTATGCGCTCCACGCTATATTTTATCAGATTGGTGATTTGGTCAGTGAAAACTACGCATAATACCAAGGCTAAAATCATCCAGATAGCTTCTTTTTTCCATCTTTTGATGATATAAATTATAACAGCCAGATAAAGAGGTATCCATACCCAAACTTTGCTGATATAATACATGGGCATATCCAAAAATGGAGTATGTAAGCCATTCAAAAAGAGAAAAATTGCAGTATCAATTTCAAGGATTTTTTCTAATAAACTCATATTTTTTCTATATGAATGATTTCAACCCAACCTATATTACCATTGGGAAGTTTGATTTCGTACCAGTCACCTAAGATGCTTAAAAGCATCACCTTAGTCCCTTCATGAAGTTGAAACAAATCAGTACCACTTTTATCAGGTGAGCCTTTAATAACGATGCTACCTGTCATAACGATGCCTTCTGTATGGTTTTTCATACTACTTTTTTGAGTGAAAGAAAAGTTGAGTGTTACTACACAAAGGATTAGTAGTGCTAGAGCTAAATAAAAGGATATTTTCCGTAGAATCTTGGTTTTACCGAATACAAATAATAAGATGAATATCAAACAACTTATGAATAGTGCTGCTGAAATATAAAACCAGACATTCGTGTGAAAAGCACTATTCAATGCTATTACCCATTTTTTCAAAAAGAAAGTATCTGCTAATTCAATTCTATCTACTATGCCTTGATTAGCAAATTCTAAATTGAACTTCGCATCTTTATAGGACGGATTTAAGCGTAAAGCTCTCTCGTAATTTAAGATGGATTTCCCCAATTCATTGATTCTGAAATAGGCATTTCCCAAGTTATAATACAATTCTGGTGCAGCCCCTTCATTCAGCAAAATTTGCTCGTATACATCAATGGCTTTGGTGTATTCTTTTGCTGTATAGAAAGCGTTGGCCTCTTCAAAAGGCGAGCTCGACTCCTGCAGTTCAGCAAAGACAGCAAGTTGACTGAAAATCAATACAATAAATATATATACTCTATTCATCACAGGCTTTTATTTTTTGATTCGCTCATCTAATTCACTTATCACATCTATGGATTCTTCGTATAAATTACCCATTTCCTTCTGACCAGAATTGGGAGCAAAACGTGCAAATTCGCAAGTATCTAAGATGTTTCTCAATCTATTGATCAAGTCTTCATCTACATTATAATCTCTTGATAAGGTATCTGTTACCAAATCTTTATTGATGATAGCCATCGAAATAATCAACTTATCACTCAAATAACTCCACATGGCTTTCATCACCTCTTCGTAGAATTGTTCTTTATTACCTTCTTTCAATAATTTGGCTGCATATTTCAATCGTTTACGTGCCATACGATTAGCTTTGCGATTTTTCACCATATCCAGATCGGCATTATCTTGAATATGCTTTCTAAATAACAGATATAAGCTGATGGCTAGCAATAAAGGAAGAATGAATAACAACCATGATTTTGCTTGTTCTATAGCATATTCTTCATCTCTAACTAACTTAATATCACCTGAATAGATAAAGCGAATATCTTTTCCTAACTCTTTAACATCTTCTTTATTAGCATAATTACTGATGATAGGTGTATTATCCACAGAACCATCACTTTTCAGTACCTTCACAGTAAATTTAGGTGTGGAAAGGGTTCTATATTCTTGAGTTGCCAAATCAAAATAAGGCATACTTGTCGCAGGAATTTCGAAGATGCCCGAATGACGTGGAATAAATATAATTTCAACC
This sequence comes from uncultured Paludibacter sp., assembly GCA_964455235.1. Classification (GTDB taxonomy): domain Bacteria; phylum Bacteroidota; class Bacteroidia; order Bacteroidales; family Paludibacteraceae; genus Paludibacter. The sequence continues at coordinate 7,661 of CAYVWK010000078.1, read as the reverse complement.
ACTTTATTTCCACTTACGCCCGCATCAGTAGTTTTAAAATTATTGGTAACCTTGGGGTCATACACCTCAAAATCCTCCGGAAATTTAAAGTCAGGTGTTTTTAACAAGCGCATATTACCATTTCCAGTGATATTTACCTTCAAAGTTAGCGCGTCATTTACCCTTACTTGGTCGGCTGATAAGGAAGAGGTAATTCCAAAACTTCCTACTAATCCATAAAAACCTGTTGGTTTCCCTGCTGGTAATTCCCTAACTCTCAACTTAGTACGTGGCACTTCAACACTTTTAGCCACATTGGTATAAGAATCGAAGAAATCATCAAAAATACTGCGCACTTGTTTTTTGGTTTGAACCCTCACAATAGCCTCAAACACAGCTTTTTCAATAATAATATCACCCACTGTTTGAGGATATAATATCACCTCATACAATGGAGCTGTCAAATAATTTCGACCGTCGTAATTTTCATAAGCTAATTGTGTATTACCTGTACGTTCAAATTCTTGTTTCAGGAAACCTTGAAAATCAGGCATACTCTTATTACTAAACTGCACAACATCCAGCGTAGTATAAAGTTTATAGGTCAGTTTTACCGCCTCTTGCTCAAATACATTAGTCTTTGAAAGTATAGGTTTGATGAAAATATTCTTTTCTGAAATAGAGGCTGCAGCAGAAGAAGTCGCAGCAGAAGATGAAGCCGATGCATCCGATTTCTCATCTTCGGGTAAGACTTTAATGCTTAACCCATTAGAGGTATATTTTTGACCTTTTGATTGAATACTAGCAGATGGGATGGTAAATGTGCCCTCTCTTTGAGCTTGCAAAGTAAAGGTATAGGTAACGCTTGTGGATGAGGTTACTTGTCCGTTAATAATTTGTGTGCTATGACTTTCCGACTTAAAAGGTCCAGCTAAAACATCAAAATCAGTAATAGCAGGAGCTTGAAAATCAGACACTTTAGCATTAGAAGTATAAGATATTTGAAAAGTTCGCCCTAAAATCACGGTATTAGGACCTGATGCAGTTAGCTTCACCTCATCAGCAGCAAAAACACGCTCGCTTGCTAATAAAGCAATAAAAAACAACACTATATATCTGATATTCCTCATATTAATTTCAATATTCAATCATTAACAATTAATCATTTATCATTAACCATTATATCTACCAGTCTTTCTCTACTTTCGCTTTTCGTCCTTGCGGCTGTTGTTTTGCCTTCTCCATCGTCTCATCCTCATCTTGCATCAACGCATCGAGCATCTGCTCAGCTTTATCTTTGGATATATTAGATGGTTGCTCCTCCTCTTTTTGTTGCGAATTATCTTGCTGATTTTGAGGCTGTTCTTGTGGGTCCTGCTGTTGGTCTTGTTTCTGATTATCTTGCTGATCCTCCTGTGGTGGATTTTGCAATAATTGCTGAGCAAGTGCTAAATTATAGCGCGTCTCATCATCTTTTGGATTGATCTTCAACGATTTCTTATACGCATCTATGCTTTCTGCAACTTTTTCCTGCATCAGCAAAGCATTACCCGCATTATGTAGAGCTGCCGATAGCTTTTCTTTTGATACTTTATCGTGTGGAATAGCGGTTTGATATTGCTCCAAAGCTTCAGGATATTTCTCCTGCTTAAACAATGCATTTCCTAAGTTATAGATGGCTTCAAATGAATTAGGATTTTTCTGTAAAGCTTTACGATAAGCAATCTCAGCCTCAGTATATTTACCGCTTTTGTAGGCTTGATTACCCTTACGCACATCTCCATATTCCTCTTGTGCCGACAAAGTTAAAGCTAAGGCGGAAACCCATATTGTCAATATTAATTTCTTACTTGTCATTGCTTTTATACTTTTCTTGAATATCAAATATCTTCAATCTACTCAAACGTTTATTGATTCTACCAAATATTAGAATTTCAAATATTAAAATTATCAAAGCTAATATACCAAATGATTGAAATTGCTCATTGAAACTGGTGAATTGCGTGGTAGTAATTTCAGTTTTAGCCAAACTATCTAATTCCTTGGCAACAGTGCGCAAAGCTATATTGGTATTATCTGCTCGCACATAAATACCTTTTCCTGCTGCTGCAATTTCTTGACACATCTCTTCATTTAACTTGGTAACCACGACATTACCCTCTTTATCTTTCCAAAAACTCATGGTCCCTTCTATCGGAATGGGAGCACCTTGTGGTTTACCAATTCCTACCACATGCACAGTAATATTCTGACTCTGAGCTAATTTCGCAGCTGCAACAGCATTATCTTCGTGATTTTCACCATCTGTAATCAGGATAATAGCTTTAGATGCTTGACTTTTTGAATCAAAAGATTTGACTGCTAATTCCAAAGCTGAACCTATGGCAGTACCTTGACGTGCTATCATTTTAGGTGAAATACTACTTAAAAACATCTTTGCTGAAACATAATCAACAGTAATAGGAAGTTGAATAAAAGCCTCGCCAGCAAAAACCACCATACCTACTTTATCATTCTCCATATTATCAATCAGTTGAGATAAAATTTGTTTAGATTTATCTAATCTGCTTGGAATAACATCCTGTGCCATCATCGAATTAGAAATATCTAACGCTATCATAATCTCAATACCTTGGCGTTTTACCTCTTCTTTTTTAGTTCCAAATTGAGGGCGCGCTAAGGTCATGATAATAAACAAAAGTCCTATAAGTTGCAGTAAAAACTTGAAAGTTGGACGAATATTAGAGACATTTGGCATCAACGATTTCATCAATTCAGGATCTCCAAAAGCTTTGATATTTTGCTTCTGTTTATACTGATAGAAAACAAAAAGCAAAACCAAAACAGGTATTACCAAGAGTAGAAAGAAATATTCTGGATTTGCAAATTTGAACATATTAATCAACTGATTATTAATCTCATTATATTTATATTGATGGATGAGACTAAGGAATTTTCCTTAAATACACATTTCTCAGTAAAATTTCTAATAACAACAAAACGAAAGCAAGAAACACAAAACTCATATACTTTTCATACTTTTTATTGTATTCACGTACGCTAATTTTGGTTTTCTCCATTTGATCAATTTCTTGATAAATACTGCGCAATTTTTCATTGTTGGTTGCACGGAAGTACTTTCCTCCCGTCATTTCAGCAATTTCCATCAAGGGTTTCTCATCAAAAGATGAATCCATCATCTGATATTGTTTACCCATAGGTGTTTGAGTAGGAATGCGCACTTGTCCGTACGACCCAACACCTATAGTATAGACCCTAACACCAAAAGTCTGAGCAAGTTCACCTGCCGTGATAGGTGCAATATCACCTCGATTATTATCACCATCGGTAAGCAAAATCACTACTTTCGATTTGGCCTGACTATCTCGCAGACGATCAACAGCATTTGCCAAACCCAAACCAATAGCAGTTCCATCCTCTATCATTCCATATTCAATGCTATTGAAAAGGTTGACCAACACAGCATGATCAGTGGTAAGCGGACATTGCGTAAAACTCTTAGCTGCAAATAAAACCAAACCTATATTATCATTACGTCTCGCCAAAATAAACTCATTAGCGACAGACTTAGAAGCCTCTAAACGATTTGGCTTAAAATCTTCTGCCATCATAGATCCTGAAATATCTAATGCAATCATGATATCTATCCCCTCTGTCTTCTCTGTACTCCAAGAATTAGAGGATTGTGGACGAGCAATCGCTATGATTATTAGACTAATAGCTAACATCCTCAGAACAAAAGGGAGATGCATCAAACGTATTCTCATACTCTTACGAAAAGACGCCAACTGCTGGTGCGAAGAGATTTGCAAACTCGCATCAGATTTATGTAACTCCTTGATATACCAATAGATAATCGGTATCAGAATCAATAATCCAAATAAAAATTCTGGGTTATGAAATGTCATCTTCTACCTCCTCCTCAACAGTTGTTTGTGTTTCATTTACAAATGAAAAAGCATCATATAAACTTTTTTCATGTTCGTCTATACCTACATTCCATTTGGCAAACTTCACTAAATCAGCTAAATACAATATCTTTTGTAAATCTAAGTAAGCTTGTTTATGCTCTGACTTCAAATCACTTAAATACGCCAATATTTCATCGGATGTCATTTCCATTGCTGGTAAATCGAATACACCCTCTATATATACCCTTAAAATATCCGTCAATTCTGAATGATATTCTTTATGACGGCCTTGTTGCCATAACTTCTCTTGTTTTACTTTCTCTAAGCTACTGATAGCCAACTCATAAGGTGGAATTGATGGAATATTAACTTCCTCAACACTCTTTTCCTTTCTATGTTTGATAAGATAATAAATCAAATAAACTAGAGCTGCTAGTAGTAGGAGTCCGAGTGCAAAAGGAACAGACTTTTTCACAAAATACCACAAACTGAACTTAGGTCTGAAAACTTTCTTAATATCAGCAATTTGTACGTCTTCTAAGTTGATTTCAAAAGGCTGAATAACCTTGAGTGAAAGTTCATTTGAGAAGATGGTATCTTGGCCATATACAAACGGAAAAGAAGGGATAAGAATAAGAGAATCCACAAAGGAAGTTACGACATACGACTGATTTACAACGAGATATCCATCGGGTGATTGTGTGGTATCATTTTCAAGACGCTCAACAATCTCAATTTCATCCATAATCTTATCAGAGAAAATAGGAGTTTGTACAAACTCCTCAGTTTGTTGCGTGTAGATGAAACTCAACTTAGTCTGTTGTCCTATCCATATTTGTACTGAATCAATTTCAGCATTTACATGATGTTTTTGAGCATATCCACTATGCAGACTAACCAGCAACATCAAGGTCCATAAAATTAATTTCACTCTTTTCTTCATAGCTATTACGACCTCATTTTAAAGAGTTTAATCAATGTTTTAACATAATCATCTGAGGTTTTCATGGAAACAGAATCCACACCCGATTTAGTGAAAACCTTTTGTAATTCCAACTGTTTTTCACCCCAATTATGACGATAGGAAGTACGCAAACGACTATCTGAAGTATCTACCCAGATGCGCGAACCTGTTTCAGCATCCTTCAATTTCACCAAACCCACATCTGGCATATCCGTTTCTCGAACATCATACACTTGAATAGCAACAATATCGTGTTTTTTATTGGCAATTAACAACTCCTTTTCAAAGTTTTCATCAATAAAATCAGATATAATAAAAGCTGTAGAACGTTTTTTTATCACATTGGTAAAATAGCGCAAAGCCTCTGCTATATTGGTTTGGTTACTTTCAGGTTTGAAGTCAATCATCTCGCGGATGATATGCAGAACGTGCTTTTTCCCTTTTTTAGGTGGAATAAACTTTTCAATTTTATCTGAGAAGAATATCACCCCAACTTTATCATTATTTTGTATAGTAGAAAATGCTAAAGTAGCAGCTATTTCAGTAAACACATCTTTTTTCATCTGTGAAACTGTACCAAACACACTACTTCCTGACACATCAATCAGCAACATCACGGTCAATTCCCTTTCTTCCTCAAAAACCTTGATATAAGGGTGGGCAAACCGAGCTGTCACATTCCAGTCGATGGAGCGCACATCATCACCATATTGGTATTCACGAACTTCAGAAAAGGTCATACCCCTCCCTTTAAAAGCAGAGTGGTATTCTCCAGCAAAAATATGATTGGATAAACCGCGTGTTTTTATCTCAATCCGCCTAACTTTCTGTAGTAAATCGCTAGTTTCCATTCACTTACGGCACTTCAACTGAATTTAAAATTTCAGTAATAATCTCATCAGCAGTTAAATTATTCGCTTCAGCTTCGTAGCTTAAACCAATACGGTGGCGCAATACGTCATAGCATACAGCACGCACATCCTCAGGAATTACATAACCACGGCGTTTGATGAATGCATACGCTCTTGCAGCTAACGCCAAGTTGATAGAAGCACGTGGAGAAGCCCCAAAAGCAATCATTTCATTTAGAGAAGATATGCCATAATCGTTAGGGAAACGAGTAGCAAAAACGATATCAATGATATATCTTTCGATTTTCTCATCAATATAAACTTGCTGTACAACCTCGCGGGCATTGATAATATCTTGTGGAGTAAGCACAGGCGTAACTTGTGGACGATCCTTTGTCAGATTCTGACGAATGATCAGTTTTTCTTCTTCTTTTTTAGGATAATTAATCACCACTTTCATCATAAAACGGTCAACTTGCGCCTCTGGAAGTGGGTATGTACCTTCTTGTTCGATAGGGTTTTGTGTTGCCATTACCAAGAAAGGCTTAGGCAAATCGTAGGTGTTGTCGCCAATAGTAACCTGACGCTCCTGCATCGCTTCAAGCAAAGCACTTTGCACTTTAGCTGGAGCACGGTTAATCTCATCAGCTAAAACTAGATTAGCGAAGATAGGTCCTTTACGAATGCTGAATTCCTCTTTTTTCTGACTGTAAATCATCGTTCCGATTACGTCGGCTGGCAATAAGTCAGGAGTAAATTGAACTCTACTAAAGTCACCCTGTATTAAATCAGATAAAGTCTTGATTGCTAGCGTTTTGGCTAAACCTGGCACACCTTCAAGCAAAATATGCCCATCAGAAAGCAGCCCAATTAATAAAGATTCCACCAAATGTTTTTGACCAACTATCACTTTATCCATTCCCATTACGAGGGAATCAACAAAGAAGCTCTGTTTTTCGATCTTTTCATTCAGTTCTCGAATATCAAAAGATTGTTCCATATATGTGATTTATATAATTTTTTTTAGTAAAAAACAAAGCAAATATAGTATAAAAACAAGGACATAAGTCGCTGAATTAATAACTCTTAACGCCAATTTAGATTATTAATGAATGCAATTCATTGCAAAGAAATTCCCGTCTGAAAGAATAATATTTTTTAAATTAAATATCCTAATCAAACGGGATGAATTTTTAGCAATTTTATTGATTCAACGTCTTTATTTGGCACTCAATCGAGCTTCAATCCACTTTTTAGCATTCACAAAGGCTTCAATCCAAGGTGATACCTGATCTTTATCCATTCTTTCTTGAGGATAATAAGCCCACTGCCATGGGAAAATAGCACGTTCTAAGTGAGGCATCATAGCAAGGTGACGACCATCAGCAGAACAGATAGCAGCTGCTGCATAATCAGAACCATTGGGATTAGCAGGGAAGTTATCGTATGCATATTTTGCAACTATATTATACTGATTATCAGACTTTGGTAGATAGAACTTACCTTCACCATGGGCAAACCAAGCACCTAAAGTTGTATCAGACAAACTACCCAGCATCACTGAGTTATTTTGAGGAATCGAAATACCTACGAAACCTGATTCAAACTTCTGAGATTCATTATAATGCATATCAATTTCAGCTCCTGAAGCTTGGCTTAGTAATCCGAGTTTTACCATCAACTGACAACCATTACAAATACCTAAACTCAAGGTATCATCACGCTTATAGAAAGCATCCAAAGCAGCTTTCGCCTTAGGATTATGCATAAACGAACCCGCCCAACCTTTTGCAGAACCAAAAACATCAGAATTGGAAAAACCACCTGCAAACGCAATCAAATTCACATCTCCCAATGTCTCTTTACCACTTATTAAATCAGTCATATGCACGTCTTTCACATCAAAACCAGCAAGGTATAAAGCATATGCCATTT
>CAYVWK010000077.1:0-9710 GCA_964455235.1 uncultured Paludibacter sp. | reverse complement strand
AGAAATAGAAAAAGCATTAAAGATAAAGGAGGCATATTATGAAGACAAACAATCATGAAGTTAGAGATTACAGTGCTGTGCTTGAACAAAAATACGGAGCACACGGCAGTACTGAAAGAGCAGCGTTTGATGAAGAGGCTTATGCTTTTTACACAAGTCAGATATTGCTTGATGCACGAAAAAATGCACGTTTGACCCAAGTAGAATTAGCAGAACGTATTGGTGCTGACAAATCATACATTTCTCGCATAGAAAGAGGAGAGACAACACCCAGTGTAGCAACCTTTTATCGCATTGTGAATGCGCTAGGATTAAGTATTGAACTTACACCCACAGCCTAAAGATCAGTTCAATATCCAATATATAGGTATATCCTTCATAAAAAACTCACAATCTTAAAAAAAGACTGTGAGTTTTATTTTTGAGGTACTTGGCGGATTCGAACCGCCGTAAACGGTTTTGCAGACCGGTGCCTAGCCACTCGGCCAAAGTACCTTATTCTTTCGGTCTGCAAAGATAATATTTATTTTTAAACTGACAAGTGCATCCCTTGAAGAATGCACCTGTAAAATTTAGATAAGTCCTTTTGTGAAAAGTTTCTTGTTATAAAATTACTTTACGAGTTATATCACCAACTTTTATCACATAAACTCCATTAATAGAGATTTCAATTTCGTTCATACCAATGTGAATGGCACGCTCAATTACTTTTTTACCTGTTATATCAAAAACAGTAAGTTTTGCAGCTTTTTCAGCATTAATCATTACTTTTCCATCTTGAGCCCAAATATCTTTAGACTGAGTTGGAGTTTGAACACCTGATTTCCAACCTAATTTATAATCTGTTAGATTTTTAACTCCAGGAGCACCACTAAAATATCCTTCAAGCGTTCCATAAACAGACACTTCTCGTTTAAGATTCTCTGGGTTATCTAACAAGTTTATTGCAGTACGTATATCACCAGCTGGAAGTTGTACACCAATCATCGTGTTTAAATCCTCTTCACCTGCATTTTCATTATCAGAAAGTGCAACAGCTGTAGCTGCAAAAGGAGCTTGTAAAGTAACTTTTGTCAATCCTTCAGCACTACCTTCAGTCGGAACACCTACTATATATCCTTTTACCCAATATTTATCAACAGGTCCAGTAGTATTATTCAGAAGTTTTACATCAGCACATGTAAATGGGCTCTGTTCTGTACCTTTACCTTCAGTAGCAATTGCAACACCAGCAAGGTCTATTGTTTTATTAGGAGCTCCTTCACTTGACAAAGTTAGAGTTGCTGTGTGTGTTCCAGCAGCAGTAGGATTATAGGTTATAGTCACCTGACCTCCTTCTGCACCTAAAGACGTAGGATTAACAGTAAATGGATCCACAGCCCCACTAATAGTGATAGCACCTGTTAGGTTAGCACCAGAAACTGTAATGGTTTTCTCTAAAGGAGTATTTACTGGAGTTAAAAACTCAACAAGGCCTTGAGCATTTATAGTTGGATCAACGGGTACGGATGTGTCAAGTTTAAATAGTTCTATTGTTGATTTTTCAATATTGGCATGAATGGAGGTATATGCACGCCAGTCTTGGTTATTATATACTCCTAAATACCTTGGATTAGTAGCAATATGTTTAAAGCCCTTATAATCTGGCTTTCCAGCATCTGTTACGTTTAATTCAAAAGCTTTATTTGCATTCGTTCCAACACGTACCCCATTGTTAGCATCCGTTGAATACAACCACTTACTATTATCACCAACTGGATAAATCATGTATCCTCCATCAACTGCAGTAAACTGCCATTTTAAAACATTATCAATTTCTCCTTCAATAACATCATTGGTGATAGTAACAGGAACTGCTGTAGGAGCAGCCGTCGTACCATTTGCACTTGTAAGGGCACTTTTAGAAGTTACATCAACAATCAAATAGACACCTTCAGCCGTAACATCTGAATGGTTAGCTATCTTCACAAATTTGTCTGCCATAACACTAGCTCCGCCAACAAAAACTAATGCTGCAATAAGCCACATTCTTAAATTAGTAAAATGTTTCATAATCGTAAATTTTAAATTGTTTGTATTATTTTATAGTCTTAGAAAATTAATTACATGATAATTTTAGTTGCTTTATCGGCTATTTTAATAATCAAAATACCTTTAGCTTGTATATGAATCGCATTCAATCCCTCATGAGCGGTAGTTTGCAAAATCGTCTGACCTGTAAGCGTCACTAACTCAATAACATCCCCTTCTGAAGCATAAAAATTGATTTTATTTTTTTCTGTCCAAACTTGTATATTTTCTTCTGGAAATTGCACAGCGGATTTAGCACGTGCAACTCCATTTAGTTCAATTTCTTTAGGAGTAGCACCTTCACTTGTTAAAACCAAAGAAGCTACATGGAAATCTTCCTCAAAATTTGGATTATAGCCGACTAAAATAACCCCTCCAGTACGAAAGTTAAAACTTTCAGCAAAGTTATAATAAAATTTATTTTGGTCTTCACCTATAATATTTGCCTGAATATCAGCAACTAAATCAAAAGCTTCTATCGCAATTTCACGTTCATCTGTAACATCATAATCACATACAAAATCTAACACTATCTCTTCTAGCAGAACTGAAGGATAATCTATGATTTCATCAGAATAGACAATATTTATTTTTTTAATATATAGTCCTGACTGCGTATTACTTTGTATGTAAATCTCCAATTCACCCACAGCAGAACCCGTAAATTCATACTCTATATTGAGCGATGAAAGAGGAGCTGTTTCTGGAGATAAATTCACCCCTCCCACTTTCACTTGTACGGTAGCACTAACACCAGATGTACCAGAAACCTCAAGTTTAACAGAGAGTATCCTTCCTGTAAAATCTGAAGTCTTAATGCTTATCCATTCATTATAATTATTTTTAGAACCTATTTGCTGACCTCTAATGCCATCATACCCAAAATAAGTGTCATTTGTTCCCTGTAAATCCCAGTTTACACCATTCAAATTTTGTGTACCCCATCCATCCCACACTCTAGAGGTAAAAGTATAAGAATAATTTAGGGAAGAAAGAGCAACGGAAAGAAAGAGCAAAGCAGCTGATAATAAAGCTCTTAATGTATTTTGGATGGTCATATCCATGAATGTTGTTATTTTTTGGTGTAAGAGTACAAAGATATATAAAAGTTTATAAAGTTCATCAAGTTTATAAAGTTTATAAAGTATGGACAGGTCGCGACCTGTCCATACGAAGATTTTTCCTCTCCACACAAGGATCTCCCTTATCCCTATTACTTATTGAACCAAAACTTATCGCTATTATATCTTACTGTGCATAAGTCGTTTTTACTAAATTCAAGCCCTGTAAATATTCCAAGCTTTTCTTTACACTTTCGATAGGAGTATAGCTATAATGCTCAACTTCAATCACTAAATGTTGCACTCCAGCAACATCCGTATTATTAAAAATAGCATCAAAACCAACCATTCCGCTTTGGCCTAATTCTTTATTATCTTTGATGTGTAAAACCTCAAAACGACCTGGATAGGCGTGGAAATAATCGACAGGACTTTTACCTCCTCTTACTACCCAATACACATCCATCTGAAAGAAAACTTTCTCAGGATCAGTGTTTTGAAGTAAAAAATCATACATCATCTCACCTTCAATTTTCTCAAATTCAAAAGCATGATTATGATATCCGAAGCGCAAACCTGCGTCATTGCACTTTTCACCTATCTGATTAAAATAATCACAATAGATTTTCAAATTTGCCAATGTCTCAATTTTAGGCATGGATGGAACTACAACATACTGCATTCCAGCACGTTTATGCGCATCTATTGCCACATCCCACCATGTCCAGATTTCATTCCAATCTAAAGCAGTATAATCTCCCGTCAGAGGTTTATTGATATGAGAAGATAAAACCTGCATATTCCGAGATTCAATCTCATTTTTAAACTCTTCTGGACTCAAGTCATAAAACTGTCCATCTTTATAACCAGCAGCTTCTACCCCTGTATAACCCATATCTGCAATAGCGTTTAGGGTAGTATGAAAATCCTCTTTTATATCTGATCTCACAGAATATAATTGAAGATAAATATCTTTTTTAGCAGTAAGTTGATCACATGATGAAGTTAATGCGCTTATTATCAGCACTGTAGAGATAATAAATATGTTTTTAGTCATAATTGATGAAATTAATGTGAATAATGTGAATAATGTGCCGATGAGACTAATGAGACTAATGAGACTAATGAGACTAATGTGCCAATAAGACTAATGAATTGCTTAATTTCTTAATTATTCACATTGGCACATCGGCACATTGGCACATCAGTCTAATACTTTTATCTTGATATTTCTAAACCACACATCATCACCATGGTCTTGTAAACCAATATAGCCTTCTTGGTTTTCACCACCAGCATTGATGAAGTTTTCCCAACCTTTAAACTTACTATTATCAACCATTTCTTTCCAGTCTTCTGTCCACAAATGATATTCAACTACTGGTTCACCATTTTGGAAGTGAATAACTGTACCTTTATATACTATGATTCCTCCTGTATTCCACTCACCATAAGGGTTTGAGTTTTGAGGAACAGCAGGAATTAAATCATATAAAGAAGCAGATTGACGATTATTATCTTTACCTAAACGAGCATCTAGGTGATTTACATTATCAAGTATTTGATATTCGGGGGAAGATTTCCAAATAGGATCACCTTCGATCTCTTGTCCTAAATAGAAGACTCCACTATTACCGCCTTTGGAAACTTTCCACTCAAAACTTAGTTCAAAATTTTTGAATCTTTGATCAAATATGATATCACCTCCATCTTTAGCTCCTGCTTCGCCTTGACCAGAGCCATTAATTTTAATGGCTCCATCCTCAATAGTCCAAGCACTTGGAATATCAGTACGGCCATAGCCTCTCCAGCCATCAAAACTGGTTCCATCAAACATTACAATCCACTCACTATCAACATCGTTAGCGGGTTGTGACTCTTGTTTGGTTGACCCACCACAAGCAATTAAACTCATACTTATTACTGTTACTGTTAGAAAATAAAAAAACTTTTTCATGATTATATTTTTTTTGATTTGTTACTGGTTGCTAGTTACTGGTTACTGGTTACTAGTTACTGGTTACTAGCAACTAAATTATTTCGGCATTTCTGGTAATTTCCAACCATCTCTATAGGTGTGTTTGATAAGCTCTTGAGCAAAAGCTTGTGCATTCACTGGGTCTGACATGGTTTTATTGAAAGTTGGATGACCATCTTTGATACTAAATCCATCATGAATCATCGTACGAATAGTCGCATTTTCAGGAATATTTGTAAAACGCATATTTTCACCATCCCAATGTAATTCTTGGTTGAGAGCTTGCAGACGTACACCTAAAACACCCATTACAACCATTTCATTGAATGGTCCTGCTTCTTTGAAGTAAGAAGCTGTTTCAACACGATTTTCTGGAGATTCTTTAGCTGCACGTACCCAATCCATTTCATGAGATTCTTTTACAACACGCATTTGCTTAGGTGCATCAGGTTTTCTACCTGAAACTAACCAAGGATTTTTACCATAACAACCGCAAATTAAAGTATCTTTTGTTCCATGGAAGATCACCCCACCACCACTATCATTTAGGTTTTTTCCTGCTGGAACACCCTCTGGGCGCATGGGTTGCAGACCGCCATCATACCAATATACTTCAACTTCAGGCATACCCACCTTTGGAAGATTATCTCTAGCAGGGAAAGTATATTTCACCATTTGTGCATTGGGAGCACTTTCGGTAAGCAAAGAAGTTGAGCTACCCTGCACCTTTGAAGGATAACCTAAGTTAAGTCCTTTAAATACAGGATGTAAGATATGACAAGCCATATCGCCTAGCGCGCCTGTACCATAATCCCACCAGCCACGGAAATTCCAAGGCGTGTATAAATGATTGAATGGACGCATAGGAGCTGGTCCTACAAACAAATCCCAATTAAGTGTTTTAGGAATTTTATCTACTTTTTCGGGACGCTCCAAACCTTGAGGCCAAATTGGTCTATCAGTAAAAGCCTCTACCTTAGTGATTTCCCCTATTTCACCATTCCAAATCCATTCACAAACTGTACGAACTCCTTCACCCGAAGCCCCTTGGTTGCCCATTTGGGTTGCTAATTGATGCTTGTCAGCCAAAGCTGTCAGCAACCTCGACTCATACACAGTATGGGTTAAAGGTTTTTCAACATATACATGCTTACCCATCGTCATAGCATCAGCTGCTATAATTGCGTGGGTATGGTCGGCAGTTGCAACCATCACAGCGTCAATGCTTTTTCCTAACTCATCGTACATCTGGCGGTAGTCATAATACTTTTTAGCTTGTGGAAAATACTTGAAAACACGATCACTGTATTTCCAATCCACATCGCAAAGACCAACGATATTTTGACTTTCCATCCCTTTTAGGACAGCAAAACCACGTCCTCCTACCCCAACTCCAGCTATATTAAGCTTGTCGCTAGGAGCAACATGACCAGTAACTTTACCAAGCACTGCAGACGGTACAATGGTTAACCCTACTGCAGAAACAGCTCCAGCCTTCAGGAACCTTCTTCTTGACATTTCTGTTGACATTTGATATTGATTTTATTGGTTTGTATATATGTTTATTGTTGAATGTAAAATGTGGAATGTGGAATATTATTGAAGCATTGAAATAATGCTGACTAATCATTAATCATTAACCATTAATCATTAACAATTAATCGTCACCCCCTCCTTATCTCCTGTTTCTCCTCATCCCAATACATTGTTCTACCCTCTAAATAAGCTCTCGTGCCCATGTGTGCAGTAATTGCTTCTTCAAAAGCTTCTTGAATACCGCAAGAGGGTTGTTTGTGCTGGCGAACGCACTCAACCCACTCTCTCATGTGCAAGAAAGTCGTATTATAGCGTTTACCACCAACATAAGAAAACAGTAATCCTCTTTCGGCAAAATACATCTCAGTTGCCGATGAAAGTGCATCTATACTTTTTCCAGATGCATATCTATAAAAGGGTTCTCCTGGAGTGATAATTCCTTGTTCAATTTTATCTTTATAGAGTGTTGATTGAGGATCAATAGTGATATTCAATGTTCTACCCAATTCAATGGATGCATCTGTACCCATAATTTTACGTGGACGTTTATATTGACTTGCTTGGGTGGCTGAATAAAGCATCGTCATATCTCGTTTAGCAAATTCAAACGTAGTTTGTAAAACATCAGGTACCGTTCTACCATCTTTAAAATGATAAACCCCTCCCGATGAAGTCGCGGAAGATGGTATTCCTAAATCTAAAATATGATTCATTGCATCATATTCATGAGTCAGTAAATCACCACTTAAGCCTGTACTATAATCCCACCAACATCTCCAACGAAAGAAACGCTCAAGGCTGAATTTATCACGTGCATCTGGTCCAATATACTTCTGTAAACCAGCACCTTGCATATAATCCATATACTCTTTTACTCTAGTTTCTGGACCCATAAACCGCTTCCAATCTATGGTAGATGAATTAGCTTCAGGATGAATATCATATACCCATGCACCATTCGGGTCATTGCGATTGGTACTAACTTCGATAAGGCTGATTTTTCCTAACATACCTCGTTTGATAATCTCCTTGGCACGATGGTTAATTTCAATTTGGCGACCTTGGTGACCAAGTTGAAAAATCACATCAGAATTTCTAACAGCCTCTACAATTTCATAGGTTTCAGGAACTGTCCATGATAATGGTTTTTCAACATAGATATGTTTACCAGCTTTTACTGCATCTATAATCATGGTACCATGCCAATGGTCGGGAGTAGCTATCACTACAGCATCTATATCTTTACGTGCTAGCAGCTCTTTATAATCTTTATAGATGGTGGGCAAATCGTCAAATTTACCTTCTGCACCCTGTTTTTGTTTATTTGCACCTGCCAAAGCAGCCTCTTTTGCATATACATCAAAAATATCACAGACTGCTTTCACCTCAATATTCAAATCATCTTGATCTAAAAAATCTTGATAACGTGTATTTTGAGAGTCTTTTCGTGCTGCTTCTCTAAGCGATTCAATATAAGTTGGAGTTGCAAAACCTAAAGCTTGCATCAATTGCTCACCGCGAATACCAAAACCAATGATACCCAAACGCAAGGGTTCTCCTTCTGTTAATGCAAATATTTCTTGCGGTTCACTTTCAAAATTAAAGATACCAGCAGCTTGTTTGTTATGATGATCTTTCGCTTTTTTCTTAAATACACCATAAGCCATAGCACCTAAAACTGGTACAGTAGCCAACGTTTTTAATGCCTCTCTCCTACCTTTATCTGTCTTATTTATAGAGTCTTGCGACTGATTTAGTTCCTGATTTTCAATTTCTTTATCTGACATAATCTAACAGTATTCTTAATAATCAATCTTTATTTTTTTTATTTTTTATCCACCTGTCTAAACCAATAATATGAGATGATGGAAACACCATTTGCACACAAACAGCAGCCAACATAACTAAATTTTTATCCACCCATAAATAAGAACCTTCTGGGCGAATCATATATTGTACATCAATTAAAGGAGGATGTGAAAAGTAATAAAGTAACAATAAGGCAATGGCTCCAAAGTTAACCCAGCGCACAAAACAACCTGTTATCATGCAGAAACCTATAATTGTTAGCCCGTACATATTTATCAAGTTAATTGCTGTCATCAATCCTTCAGATTGTGTTAGAAAATGAAAAATCGGTGCAAATAAACCCTTAGAATCAATTAAATAAGCGTATGAACTCCAATTTGGTGTAAGGATTTTGGCTATTCCTTCATACATAAAATACCAGCCAATTAAAATACGTAGAGCTACTAAAGCGGTGGTTTGTGACTGGCTATATTTTGCTGTTGTTTTCATGAGATGTGGAATGTTAAATGTGGAATGTATCAAATATTTCTGAATGTGAGTAATAAAGTGACTAGAGCGTAAATTAAAATGATAGCCATCCATAAGGTAGTACCATCAAACATAGAATAGGCTGCCAATGCTAATAATAAACTTAACATCAGGTTAAGACGATTTCGCTTTTTAACTCTAAAGTCTGGATTTTTTGATGTATAAATCGATACTAATTGAAAAATAACAACAGCCAATGCACCCAGAGCAAAAATATATTTAAAGGAAGAATAATTAAAGAAATATCCTAATGAACCTATAATAACTAACGCAATACCAGTAACTTGTAGGTATGAGAGAAATTTGAATAGTTTTGAGTTTGAATCTGTCACTTACTTAATATTTTAGCATACAACTACCTCAAGAGAAAAATATCCTCGTTGGATCTCTTCATATAATAATGTTCTCTTGCATATTTTTCCAGAAAATCAGTATCATTATGTAATTTATAGATGATGGCTTTATTCTGCTCTATTTCATCTATATAATGTTGATATTCAATTTCTAACTGTTTGATTTCACGAGTTCTTTGATGTTTCTTAATCCAGTTATTATCATCAAAAAAAGTCATATATACAACAAAAGCAATGAGCGTTATTGAATATTTATTCAATAATATCAATCTAAAGTATTTGAAAAAAATTTGAAAAAACTGTTTCACCTCTTTTTTAATCAAAACTTAACAAAGATAATCATAAATGATATAATAGTATCCAAAGTATGTTTAG
>CAYVWK010000076.1:8456-9757 GCA_964455235.1 uncultured Paludibacter sp. | reverse complement strand
TCAAGGTGTTAAGACTGCTCAGATTTTAAATGATTTGATTCTTCGTTCGCAAGAACTGCTTGAAAACCACCCTATTAATCTTCAAAGAGAGGCTGAAGGAAAGGACAAAGCGAATAGTATTTGGCCATGGTCTCCTGGCTATCGACCTGCTATGCAAACACTTAAAGAATTGTACGGACTGCAAAGCGGCACCGTGATTTCTGCTGTGGATTTAATTCGTGGTATTGGTGTGTATGCTGGTCTGAAAGTGGTGATGGTGGAGGGTGCAACGGGTTTGTACGACACCAATTACGAGGGAAAAGCGCAGGCTGCTATCGATGCTCTCAAAACGGATGATTTCGTATATTTACATATTGAAGCCAGCGATGAAGCGGGTCATGAAGGGGATGTAAATTTGAAAACCAAGACTATTGAGTATTTGGATGCGCGTGTGGTGAAGCCTATTCTTGAGGAAGTGAGTACCTGGGACGAGCCTGTTACCATCGCTATTTTGCCCGATCATCCTACGCCTTGTGCTATCAAAACGCATACGTCCGACCCTATTCCTTTCATCATTTATCGTACAAATGAAAAAGGTGATGATGTGCAAACTTATGATGAGTTCAGCTGTAAATCAGGTAGTTATGGCGAATTGCGTGAGAAGGAATTTATGCAAACTTTAATTCAAAAATAGTCAATAAATATTATAAGATGTTGTATTATAGTACCAACAAACAAGTTGCAGGAGTCAGTTTAAAAGATGTGGTTATCAAAGGTTTAGCTGATGACAGAGGTCTTTTTATGCCTAATTTCATTCCTGTATTGAATGAGGAATTTTATCAAAACATCGAAAAGATGAGTTTGCAGGAAATTGCCTATGAAGTCGCTGTTGCTCTTTTTGGTGAGGATATTCCTGCTGATGATTTGAAACGCATTGTAAATGAGACGCTTAACTTTGATATCCCTTTAGTTGAAGTTGAAAAAGACATTTACAGTTTGGAACTTTTTCACGGTCCGACTTTAGCTTTTAAAGATGTGGGCGCACGTTTTATGTCGCGCATGTTAGGGCATTTTATTCAGCAAGAGCATCAAAATCAGACCGTTAATGTGTTGGTTGCGACTTCTGGTGATACAGGTAGTGCGGTTGCTAATGGTTTCCTTGGAGTGGAGGGAATACATGTTTATGTGCTGTATCCCAAGGGTTTAGTAAGCAATATTCAAGAGTCGCAGTTCACCACGCTTGGACAAAACATCACTGCTTTGGAGATAGATGGTACTTTTGATGATTGTCAGGCTTTGGTAAAATCAGCTTTTATGGATGA
>CAYVWK010000076.1:0-8356 GCA_964455235.1 uncultured Paludibacter sp. | reverse complement strand
TAAAAGATGGTTTAAAAAATGGCGAAACTGGTGTATTTTTAGAGACTGCCCATCCTGCCAAATTCAAAGAAACGGTAGATAGAATTTTAGGTGATGATATTGAAATTCCCGCTAAACTACAGGCTTTCATGCAAGGAGAAAAGCAGAGCGAAGCAATGACTAAGGATTTCGCAAGTTTCAAATCTTATCTGCTTTCAAAATAAAAAATCAGCATATCAACATCAAAATATAGAAAAAATGTTTTCAGGAATAGTAGAAGAAGCCGCAACAGTAGTAGGTTTGCGCAAAGAAAAAGAAAATCTTCATATCACGATGGAGTGTTCATTTGTGGATGAACTGAAAATCGACCAAAGTGTGGCGCATAATGGAGTGTGCTTGACTGTAGTTGAAAAAACCGCTACAAGCTATACCGTAACTGCTATACAAGAGACGCTGAATCTCAGCAACTTAGGTTTATTAGAGATTGGTAGTAAGGTGAATTTAGAGCGTAGTATGCAGATGAACGGTCGCTTAGATGGACATATCGTGCAAGGACATGTAGATCAAACCGCAGTTTGTACCGATGTGAAAGAAGCAGACGGAAGTTGGTACTATACCTTTGAATATCAATTCAATAAAGAGATGGCAAAACGTGGGTACATGACAGTTGATAAAGGTTCGGTTACTGTAAATGGCGTTAGTTTGACCGTTTGTAACCCTACTGATAATAGTTTTGAGGTAGCAATCATCCCTTTTACGCATGAAATGACCAATTTCCATCAAATCAAAAAGGGTACGGTTGTCAATATTGAGTTTGATATCATTGGAAAATATTTGAGTCGCATGATGGCTTTTAATGATTGAATTGCATAAAAATCAATCGTTTATAAAACTTATTTAAATGTGTGTTGTTGTATACAATGTAAAAATAGACAATACACATTTTTTTATGCACGCAACAAAAATGAAAAAATTCATAGGTGAATCTTTTTTTAATCCGGTACTCCATGTGCTCCCCATCATCAGTTTTCTATTGGGTGTACACCTCTTTGGAGTGCTGACAGCTTGGATCATATCTATGAGTATTGCCTTTATTGAAGGTGCCTACATCAGGCGACATTATCAGGCAATTTATCCCTGGTTTGTTGTATCCGTAGTTGCATATTTGTTTGTCGTGCTTACCACAGCCCTTTTTATTGATAAGATTCCCGTGCCTTTCGACCATACCATAGGCGAATTGATGGCTATTCTTTTTCTGATGGTCCCGAGATTTTTCAAGAATCAGATTCACAACTTGGTGGTTGCCATTTCAAACAAAAAACTTTCGATGGCAAACAACCTTAAAGAACTGAATCGCACGGCTTTAGCTCTTATTCTTGTCTTGATTTTTTACGCAATAATTTATTATATCATCTATTTTTTCGTTGAAGAACCACAACTTGCTTTAAAGATTCTATTTTATCTGTATCTAGCATTAATTACGCTGTTTTTTGTCTATCAATCGGTGCGCATTGCTGTTGTTAGGACTTTCCTTCTGAAGGAAGAGTGGGTACCTATTTTAGATGATAAGGGAAAAGAAATTGGAATTATTGATTTAAAAACCAGTTTGGAAGACAAAAAAAACAAACTCATCCATCCAGTTGCACGTACAATCATCATCTCCGAAAATCGGATTTTATTACGCAAACGCCCTATTAAAGACGGACATTATGCCAATCAGTGGGATAATATTTTGTGTTCGCATGTGCGCATCAAAGAGGGCCTGACAGAAGCAATGCAACGAGCTGCTAAAACAACTTTCGGTTTCACAGAAGATTTGCATTTAGAATATTTATCCAACTATCAGGTTGAGAATGAGGCTGAAATACAATATGTGCATCTGTTTTTATCTTGCCGAACACCTGAAATAAAAAACTTAAATTCGCAGGATAATGCGCCCTTGAAATGGTGGACTATCCAACAAATAGAAGCTGAATTAGCATCGGGAATTTTCACTCCAAACTTCCAGAAAGAATATGATATTTTGCAGCGCAGTGGACTGATTAGTACAGGCGGTTGTCAGTGCGAATGTAAATTACGAGATACAGTTTACAAAGTAAATGTGAAAAAAGTCTGATATCACATTGGAGATAGGGTCAAATTATGTAACTTTGTACCTTATCAACCAAAAAACTGCAATATGAGTGATATCAAAAACTTGCAACCATCGGCGTTATGGAAGCATTTCTACAGTCTGACGCAAATTCCGCGTCCATCAGGTAAAAAAGAATTAATCGGTCAATTTTTAGAAGATTTCGGACATGCTTTAGGTTTAGAAAGCAAGCGCGATGAAATTGGGAATGTCTTGGTACGCAAGTCTGCCACTAAGGGTATGGAAAACCGCAAAGCAGTTGTGTTACAAGCACATATGGACATGGTTCCGCAGAAAAATTCGGGTACTGATTTCAATTTTGAAACCGATGCCATTCAAACTTATATTGATGGTGATTGGGTGAAAGCCAAAAACACCACTTTGGGGGCAGATAATGGAATTGGTGTGGCAGCAGCTATGGCAATTTTAGAGTCGAAAGACATTCCACATCCTGATATTGAGATGTTTATCACTGTTGATGAAGAAACGGGTATGTACGGAGCTTTCGGTTTACAGCCTAATTTTCTGAAAGGCGATATCCTCATCAATATGGATTCCGAAGAAGATGGCGAATTTTGCATAGGCTGTGCGGGCGGTTTGGATGCCAATGCAGTCTTTCATTACCAGGAAGTGCCTATGCCTGAGGGAGATGTGGCAGTGAAGGTATCGTTGACAGGTTTGAAAGGTGGACATTCGGGAGTGGATATTCATTTGCAGCGCGCCAATGCTAACAAGCTGATGTTCCGCTTTTTAAAGGAAGCGGTGAGCAATTACGAAGCCCGTTTAGCGAGCATAGAGGGCGGTAGTTTGCGCAATGCTATTCCGCGCGAGGCTTTTGCCGTACTCAGCGTTCCTGCTGATAGCGTGGAAGATTTACAAGCTTTAGCAGAAGAATATCAATCCTTATATCAGACTGAATACAAAGGAGTTGAAGGAAACATCAGCCTTCAAATTGAAAAAATCAATACTGAAATTAAATTGATGCCTGAGGAAGTTCAGGATGATTTGATACATGCCGTAACTGCTTGTCCGAATGGTGTTTATAGGGTAATAGACGACAAGCCAGACGTAGTTGAAACCTCTAATAACTTAGCAATAGTGAAATCAAATGGCAGCACGATTGAGTGTAACTGCCTGATTCGCAGCTCCGTAGAATCTCGCAAAGAAGAATTAGCTTCCATGATAGAAAGTATATTCTCCCTTGCAGGAGCACAAGTAGAATTTACGGGCGATTATCCTGGATGGCAGCCCAACTTGGAATCCCCTATCCTACATGAAATGAAGGACTTGTACGAAGAAAAGTACGGAGAAAAACCTCACATCATGATTATCCATGCAGGTTTAGAGTGTGGTATTTTAAGTACTCACTATCCCAAAATGGATATGATTTCCTTCGGTCCGACCATACGCTATCCCCACTCTCCCGATGAGAAAGTCGATATTCCGAGTGTAGCGAAGTTTTGGGATTTCTTGGTTGATACTTTGGGGAATATCCCTTTACGAGATTAATAATGTAGTAATCCTTCTCAGAGAAAAAAACATTTTAATAACAGAGGAAAACACATTTTAACTTTGATATATCGTTAAAATACTTTATCTTTGCACCGCAAAACGGCTCCGTAGCTCAACTGTATAGAGTATCTGACTACGGATCAGAAGGTTGAAGGTTAGAATCCTTCCGGAGTCACACTGATAGTCAAGCACTTATAGTTTTATCAGACTGTAGGTGCTTCTTTTTGACACCAAATTTTGCACTTAAAAAAATCTATTCACCTTATTTTTTCTATCAGGAATAAACATTTTTTTCTTAAAGTTGCTATTTAGTGAACGATGTTTTTCGTTTTACTAAGGTTTAATCGTAGAATAAGAAGCGGTGAATCTATTCAAATTAAATAAAACTGCCATTATCCTGTTTGTCTGCATAGTAATATGCAATATCTCGATAAGATCTCAAACACCAAATAGGACGGTTAACTTCTCACAAACAGTGGGAGGTGCGGCCAATTTTACATCTATTTCTGAAGCTTTAGATGGTATTACTACACCAGCAGTAGTCTGGGTAGCTGTAGGCGAATATACTGAAGATGAAATTATTGTGCCTGTCGGTGTAAGTGTGATTGGAGGATTTCCCAAGAATGCACAAACTGCAGATGAACGTATTTATCCTGGTAATGCAAGCATAGCCAATCAATCTATTCTATCAGGTGAGTATTCGCATAGAGTAGCGACTGTCTATGGAACTTTAGAAGGTTTTGTGATAACTAAAGGATATGTATATGATGAAGCTCCCAACTCACTTGCTGCGGCTGGTGGAGGAGTATTGATTGATGGAGGTAAAGTTATAAACTGTATCATCCATAATAATGTAGCATCAGAAGTTCCTCCTACACCCGATGTAATACCCGGTACTTTTGTAGCCAGTATTGGTGATATTTATTGTACAGATGGAACCATCCTTCAACCTATTTATAGTGTTAACCAAGGAAAAATAGTAGCAACGCTAGACGGAGGTATTCCAGAAGATAAAACTGTAATGGGTATTATCTTTCATGTTGATCCTGCTCCGACAAATGCCAAATTCCATGTGATGGGCAAGGTCAATAGTACCAATAAAAAGATGTGGTTTAATCCCAAAATAGATATAAGCAATCTCCCTAATACTGCGACTCAAACAGATGCAATACGCGACTTTAATGGTCGTTCCAATACCGATTCTATCATGGCTCATATACCAAAATGGTTGGCTGCAAATGGAAATCCATGGTATAATACTGACTATGCAGCCTTGTGGGCAGTAAATTACAATATACCCAGTGGCACTATGGGAGCATGGTATCTTCCCGCCAGCGGAGAGTTGTATAAAATATGGGAAGCCTATCCACAGATAGAAGCTTGCGCTCGTGATATCTTAGGGTGGTCAACGGAGGCAGCTCCTATGTTTATCAAAGGTAGCTATAGTTCATCTACAGAACATAATTCCAATAATTTTTGGGGATTAGATACCAATAGCTATCCTTGGGGAGGGTGGGGTTTAAAGGATACAGACAAGACAGAATCCTGTATATTAATTCCTGTAACTATCATCGATTTAGATTAAATATATGCGTCATATAATCAACATATTCATTTTAATTATCACTTGCAGTTTGAATATCAAGGCTCAAACTGGAGAAGGTGGAGGCGTTTATATTCGAAATAATGGTCAGCTCATTGGCAGTATAGTAACTAATAACTATGCGGTTAATGGTTTTGGTGTTGCTGGCGAATCTGGAGATGTCGTAAACTGCACCGTCAAAGATAATTCTTATCTAAAAACAGCCATTATGTATCCTGGTGATTTCATGCTTGGCAATGGAAAAGTATTTACCCCTAAGTATAACATCAATGGTGATTTGATTTTTCCAGATGGCTATGATGCAAGCGATGTGATAGGCATTTGTTTTTGGAGCAATGCTAATAATGATTACATAGATGGTCGCTCATGGATAATTGCTGTTAATGAAAGTACCACAGCTTGGAGTCCGAATGGGATGACAAATGGCAGTGGTTATAACCCAATTGATATTCCTAATTTATATAACTATGCGAATGCGGAAGCAGCTTTGATTGATTATAAAGGGAAGCAAAATACTGCTTTTATCGTAAACGAACCAGGATTTATTCAAAATCCGACTCAATCCTATGCATTAACCGTATCCAATTGTGCTGCAAAATATTGTAATGAATATCTCAGAGAACCTGGGCATGATTCCTCTTGGTTTTTACCTACATTAGGACAGCTCGCAAAGTTAGATATGAATCTGGCTATTGTGAACGAAGTACTTAGTAAAATGGGTAAGACTACCATCAGTGGTGAATATTGGTCTTCCAATGAATATTCACGACAACAGGCTTGGTCCTATACATTTCCATACACTTCAAAACAACCTGCTAATTTAAATAAGTCGACTACCTTAAAGGTACGTGCTATGACAGAATTAATTTTAAAATAACTGAACAATGAGATGGGGTCTAGTCATATTTACTTTACTCGGATGGCAGTTGGTTTCAGGCATTGAGCAACCAGCAGCTGTCTCTGGCTCGTTGAATGTAGTTAATTCTGTTCTAAAAAATGATGGCAATTATCTTGAGTTAGCCTCTTCCACAACCATAAGTTATTCGGTAGTTGCAGGAACAACAGCACCTTCAGGGACAGCTAATCGCGTACTATCAAACTCCATCAACTGGAAAGATTCAATAGTAAGTCCTGCAAATACTGATTCCTATTATTTATCACCTATAAGTGGATGGTTGAACGAAGGAAATCCAACCCCAGGTGTCAATCTACCTACTTATGACATCAATGGAAACCCACGTGTTTATATGGATCATGTTGATATAGGTGCTGTGGAATATTCATTGATTTTCAATAAAGGAAACGGTAATTGGTCAGATAATACAAAGTGGAATATAGGGCGCACAAGTTATGAAAAAGACCATGTTACTATCACTGATAAAGCTACTGTAACCACAGAAGATGCGGTTTGCACCTCCTTATTCTTTGGAAATACAAATTCACTTCTACAAATTAACGCAGAGAAATACCTGCGAGTTTTAGGTAATATCTATAACACACAAGCAAATCGGATTTTGATAAAAGCTTCTAACAGTCAGCCTAATGGAAGTTTAGTTTTCAATAACCCCAAAGCATTGGGTGTACATGCAAGTGTGGAGCTATGCTCTCATGCTTCCATCGATGCTAGTTTAAGTGAGGGAGATTTAGGAAAGTATAAATGGCAATACATAGGAATTCCCTTCCGAAGCCTTAGTGCAACTCCTTCTTTTAATGGGGCTTGGGTAAGGAGATTCAATGAATGCTCAACAGCGTATAGCAAGTGGGAAGCCTTGACAAACGGAGATACCATGTTTGCTTTCAAAGGATATGAAGTTCTGCAAAATAATCCTACAACTTACACTTTACAAGGTATCTTAGAAAATAGGGACACTACAATTACTTTAACAAAATCTGCAGTTCCATATTTTGCTGGTCAACACCTACTTGCCAACCCCTATACAGCAGCGATTAAGGTTGAAGATATACAATTTACTGGTGCTGTAGAAGCTACAGTTTATATCTATCACACAGGATCTTATGCCGACTGGGATGCAGATTCGGGAGGTGGTAGATTAGGTACCAATGCAGGACAATACTTAGCAGTTCCACAAAACAATGCAAATATTATTGTACCCGAAATCCCTTCTATGCAAGGTTTTTTAGTACGCGCCTCGGGTAATGGAAGCATTTCTATTCCATATAATTCGACCGTTAAAAATACAGGATTGCAAAAAGCTCCACAAAAAATCAAGCAAACTGCAAATCCTCATTTGGTTGTTGAGTTGATATCTGAGCACAGCTATGACAAATTATGGTTAGTACACGAAGAGTCTGCAACTAAAGGATTTGATAATGGTTGGGATGGATATAAAATGAAATCAAGTTCACCACCATCTTCCATATACGTTCAAGAAGAGAATGAGAATTTTCAGATAAGCACAACCAATGATATCAATCACACAAAGATTACTTTTGAAAGTGGGAAAGACAAAGATTTTCAGCTCAACATCATTAAACATGAGTTAGATGACTATTATTCACAAGTTTACTTATTAGACACAGAGCTCAACGCAGTTATACCCATTGACACAGATACGGTTCGATATAATTTTCAAGCAATTGAGAATAGCCATTACCCTAATCGTTTCAAAATAATAGGAAATATTGAAAACGATGACAAGACAGGAGCAGATTTGCATTTTTCTGTAAGAGGTAGCACGGTAGTGATAGATAATTTCACACAGACAGAAGGATTTTATTCCATCTACGACATAACTGGGATTTTATTAAGTCAAGGTCAACTTCCTACTGGAACCCAAATCGTCACACTTCCTTCAGGACAAAACACCCTCATCCTTCAAGCCCAAGCAGGGGGTGCTCGTTTGGCAGAGAAGATAAGGGTGAAGTTGTAAATGGGTTGTTATTCGGCTTCTCCTTTTTGTGATGATTCACTGATGCCTGAGCGAAGTCGAAGGCAGCGCAGCCGAGGGCGGAGTCTTTACAAACTCACATCCCTCTTTCCTGATTTTTCTTGTCATACTCGGCACGGACAGAAAGACGAATTTCTTCTGCTTCACGGATTTTTTCAAGCCTTCGCTTTTCTGTATCTCCCATTAGTGCCACTAATACAATGATTACAACGGGATTTAATA
>CAYVWK010000075.1:0-9970 GCA_964455235.1 uncultured Paludibacter sp. | reverse complement strand
AAAACCAAACGCGCATACGTATGCCAAAATTGTGGCAATGATTCTCCCAAATGGATAGGGAAATGTCCAGTTTGCGGGGAGTGGAATACCTATGTGGAGGAGATTTTGGCTAAAGAAACTAAGCAGCAGGTTCAAATGGCAGGTATTCAGCTTGTTAAGGAGAAACCTGTGTTAATTGCTGAGGTTGAAACTACTCAGGAAATCCGCATTGATACGCATTCGGCTGAGCTGAATCGTGTGCTGGGTGGCGGTTTGGTGCCAGGCTCCTTGGTGTTGATTGGCGGCGAACCTGGTATTGGTAAATCTACGCTGGTTTTGCAGGTGGTACTCAATATCCAAAACCAGAAAATTCTCTATGTTTCAGGTGAGGAGAGTGTAAAGCAAATCAAACTTCGGGCTGAAAGACTAAACTCTGAAACTTCTGATACTTATGTGGTTAGCGAGACTTCCTTAGAGCAAATCTTCGTGCATATCAGTAATTTGAATCCTGATTTAGTGGTGGTGGATTCTATTCAAACGGTTTCTACTGAGACCATTGAGTCATCCCCTGGATCAGTTTCGCAGGTGCGTGAGTGTGCCGCTGCTTTGCTAAAGTACTGCAAATCGTCGGGTACGCCTGTCATCCTCATCGGTCATATCAACAAAGAGGGTAGTATCGCTGGTCCGAAAGTGTTGGAGCATATCGTGGATACTGTCCTGCAATTCGAGGGCGACCAGCATTATATGTATAGAATTCTGCGTGCTATCAAAAATCGCTTTGGTAGCACCGCCGAATTGGGCATTTACGAAATGCAACATGATGGTCTGCGCGAAGTTAGCAATCCTTCCGAACTGCTCCTCTCTCAAAATCATGAGGGATTAAGCGGTGTTGCTATTGCTTCTGCTGTGGAAGGTATTCGCCCGTTTCTTATTGAGGTTCAGTCACTTGTGAGCTCTGCTGCTTATGGTACGCCTCAACGTTCTTCTACTGGTTTTGATTTGCGTCGTCTGAATATGCTTTTAGCTGTTTTGGAGAAACGCGTGGGCTTTAAATTGGCTCAAAAGGATGTATTCCTGAATATTGCTGGCGGTTTGAAAGTCAATGATCCTGCTATCGATTTAGCCGTTATTTCTGCTATTCTTTCTTCTAATGTGGATGTAGCTATTGAGAAGAATGTTTGTATGGCTGGTGAGGTTGGACTTTCAGGTGAAATTCGTCCTATCAACCGCATCGAACAACGTATCCGCGAAGCTGAAAAATTAGGCTTCACCAAAATGATTATCCCCAATTTTGAACTGAAAGGCTTGAACCTTAAGGATGTGAAAATGGAAATTATCCGAGTTCAAAAGGTAGAGGAGGCGTTTAGGATTTTATTTAAGAGATGATTTTCAATGTCGATTACTTTATTACAAATACTTTCTTACTCTCTGTAAAAGCCCCAAAAATCCCTAGTCCATTTTCAATATTATTATAGATCTGAACAGGCTCACTAAAAGCACCAAGAATGTCACTATAAGGTGCTGATTGTATGGTTTTTAGATATAAATACATATCTCTATTAAGGCTTTGTAAGCTCACCGTATATTTGTCTGAAGAAATTATCTGAAAACCTGGAAACTCTTCTTCATAACCAGGTATAAGTTCAAGACTTCCAAACTCTACAGCAAAAACCAAAGTAATTTCTTTACCATTCAATAAATCATCAGTAAATAAGTGTTGCGATTGCGTTCCATCGATGAGCGTACCGAATAAATCAGTATTAGTTTGGTATTCTAAACCCTCTACAACAAAGGAATAGTTCATCATATAAACATTATCATCTCCAACATATTTAATTTCACGATCCAAGGTTAACCTGTAGTAATTCTCTTCCTTTGGATTATCTTTAATTTTTAAAGTAAATTGCAACATGCCATTTATTGAGTGAAATAGCGTGTCATTTGTAAAGTGTCCAGTTTCTTCATCATAGCCTGTGTGATAATTGTGTTCCACATCTTTATGAATCGTATCGCATGACAAAACATCAACTATCTCAGGAACAATGGTTTGGGCGTGTAAATCTTTGTAACCACTAAGTTGAATTTTTAACTCTACTGTATCGTTAATATTCGGTTTAATTGTGCTGATATATTTACCATTAGCTTGATGCGTAAGCGTTTCTTTCAATATATGATTGATATATAAATTTACTTCAGCATCCGAAACATAATCAAATACCCTTTTGTTGCTCAAAAAGAACTTACTCTTTGTTATGCGTGTGCTGATAAGGCTATCAGCATTAATTAAACTATTGACAACTATCAAAGGATCAGTATCTTTCCCTTTAAATTCAATTTCTTTTTCGCAAGAAATCAATAAAAAAATGAGTGAAAAACTGAATGATAATATGTAGAATAAACGTTTCATTTTGAATGTATTTACCATTTGTAACTATAACTGATAGAAGGAATAAAGGGAAAAATTGAAAGTTGTACCAAAGATTTTTTTACGATACTATTCCCTGTTATAGGGTTGTAATTAACCGTTTCTTTGGGATAAATCAAAAATGGATTATTGTTGTTATATACATTATAAACACTGATATTCCACGTGCGTGTACCGTATTTTTTCTTTTTATGGAAATTTGCACCTATATCCATGCGATGATAGGGATTGAAGCGATAGTTATTCCTTGCACTGATGTATTCTAATTGTTGACTACCCACCCAGACCGTACCATTTCCTAGATTATCATTATCCCATTGCATCGATCCATACATATCATCTGAAACATAATGCTGGAGTGCCAAAGTTCCTGTATTTCCTGTGCTGAAAACCCACGTTCCAGATAGGTCAAATTCATCACTGAATTTATGTGAAAGCACCAAACTAACATCATGACGTCTGTCGTATTTGGCAGGGAAAACTCTTCCAAAATTCAACTCTTGACCTGGTCGATTGAATAAACGCTCTGATTTTGCCCATGTATAGCCTATCCAACCCGTAGTTTTACCTATCGTTTTTTGTGCTAAAAGTTCTAAACCATAAGCCCAACCATCACCCATCACTACCTTATCCTCCCATCCTGTACTCGATCCTAGAAAACTTGCACCATCCTTATATTCAATTAAATTATGCATGGATTTATAGTAAATTTCTGCTGATAAATCTAAGATATCTAACAAATTATAAAAAGCACCCAATGCTATTTGATGCGATTTCATTGGTTTAATGCGCTTGGTTACAGGCACCCATAAATCAGTGGGCAGACTAACATAGGAATTGGATAGTAGATGAACATTTTGACTCATCAAGGCATATCCAACTTTAAAAGATAGATTATTGCTGGCCAAAACCCGTAAACCTAAACGTGGTTGAAGGGAGTGGTAAGTCTTCTTTTCAACATTAAACATAGAGTAATGAAGTCCTGCATTGATTTTCCAAGCATATCCCAAAGAAATATTATCTTCCACATACGTCATGGTTTCATGAGAGAAAATATTCTTATCTCCAATGATGGTATCAAAACTTTCAACCGTCTTATTCTCTGATGCCTTTATCTGAGCGATGGATACACCTGGTCGAAAAGTATGATAAGTATGATTGAGGCCAAATTTTATATCATGATCGGGATGAGGTTTATAATCAAAATCAGCTTTGAGCGTAAAGTCCTCTATACCAGACTTATATCCCATGTCAACAGCAGTAGATTGCTGATGAATACTGTCGCCTTCTGTAATTTTTGTTGATGATTCTGTCCCTACTCCCATATCAAAACGATAACGTGTATAGGCTCCCGTTACATTCATAAATAATTTATTATTGATGGCATGATTCCATCTCACGGAGCTAACAATATTACCCCAGTTCCAATTCATTTTCATGTAAGATGATGATTCATAGTTTGTTCGAACATCACTATCGTAATCATAGTATTCATCAACAGTGTGACTGTTTCTGTATTTTGTATATATTATATCATCACCCATATAGAGACTCAAAAACAGTCTGTCATTATTCGAAAATTTATGGTTGATTTTAGCATTCACATCATAAAAATAGTAACCAGTAGAAATACTGCCATCTTGCCCTTGTAAAGCGTCAGCATACCCTAATTTGATAATGGGTTGTAGCAATAAATCAGAATAGGTACGTCTCGCAGAAATATTAAAAGTAGTTTTTTCTTTGATAATAGGACCTTCTATATTGATTTTTGATGAGATAAGTCCAACGCTTATATTACCATGTATCTTTTTATCGTTTCCATCATTCATCCTAACATCAATTACAGATGAAAGTCGCCCGCCGAAACGAGCAGGGAAGTTCCCTTTGTATAAAGTTACATTTTTGATAGCATCAGGATTGAAAACGGAGAAGAAACCCGCCATGTGATTAACGTTGTAAACAGGGATACCGTCTAACAAGAAAAGGTTTTCATCAGGACCACCACCACGCACATACATACCTGTAGAACCCTCTGAACCAGCTTGTACGCCAGGCAGAAGTTGCAAAGCCTTCACTAAATCAGCTTCACCAAAAAGGGTAGGGACCGTTTTAATCTGACTAATAGGCACTTCCACAGCACTCATTTGGGCTGCTTGAACACCTGTGATACGTTGGTGTCCAATAACTGTAATTTCTTGTAAATCAGTAGCTTCAGAAAATTGAATGTGAATGATCGTATCTTTGTTGAGTTGAAAGTTACGATGTTCAGTTGCAAACCCTACATAAGAATACTGTAAATCAACTTCACCTTTTGGGAGAGTCAACGAATAAAACCCATAAACGTTTGCTACAGTACCACGCTTAGTGTGTAAATCGTAAATCGATGCATTAATCAGGGTTTCACCGCTTTTTTTATCCGTAATGTACCCACTAATGGTGTAATTTTGCGCATAAGCCTTCAACATAAAAAGCACGCAAATCGTCAAAATTGTATATTTCCTCATTATTTATTATTCACATTATTCACATTGGCACATTAGTCTCATTATCTAAACACCACCTCCTCTATAACATCCATCCCCACTTCCTTGTTCAACGATTGTACGATGTTTTCTTTGGATAAAAAAAGGTCGTGTCGCAGTACCGAAGACGTGATAGTAACATAGAGTTTTTTATTTTTTACATAGATTTCTGAAGTGTAATTGGAGATGCTTTTTCCTAAGACTTTAGGCCATGCTTCTACTATTTTCTTCTCAAATAAAGGCTTGTCTAATTTTTTCTGCTTAAGAAATTGCTCTATAACATCCCGTATGGGCTCAGTGTTTTTTCTTCTCATGGAATTGAAATCTAACGAAGTTTTATGATTTGCCCAATATAAGCACCCTGCTCAAAAGGTAAATTGTTGATTTTATATAGCTGAATAAATTGAATACCGTAGATTTGAGAAATACTATAAATAGATTCACCTTCTCGTACCACATGAATTTGATTAGCGAAGCTTGCTTTCTTCCGTTTTTTAGCAAGATATACCATATCACCAGCTTTCAGCTCCATATCTTTCCCAACTTCATTGTATTTTCGGAGTCTTTTCTCTGAAATTTTTAATTCCTCAGCTAAAGACGCATACGTATCACCTTTAGCTGCAACTACTAATTTCACTGCATTAGATTTGTAAATGTCCCTAACTTCTTTAACTTCTTGATCCCTCGCAGGCTCGGGACGCTTCGCGACTTCCCCAACTTCCCCCTTATCAACCTCATCTAATCCATACAACTCAATCAAATTGATAAGTTTCTGAGCATAAGCAGGATCAGTAGCATAACCAGCAGCTTTTAAACCATGAGCCCACGCTACATAATCGGTAGTATTAAGAGAGAAAAGTGATTGATAACGAGTGCGATTTACCAAGAAAAGCGAGTGATCCTCAAAGGAATCAGATGCCTTTTTGTATTTTCTGAAACATTCATTACGCTCATCATCATCATGATAAATGACATCACCCGTCCAATCATGGCATTTAATACCAAAATGATTATTTGCGTTTACCGCCAACCGACTCCTACCTGCACCAGATTCCAATAAACCCTGCGCCAAAATAATGCTTGCAGGTATATTATGACGTTTTTGTTGCCTTATCGCAATCTCTTGATACTCTTTGATATAGCTCAAATAAGCTTCATTCTTCGATTGCGAAAACCCAAGCTGGACCACCAAAATCATCATCAATAAAAACAAAATCTTCTTCATTTATGAATTAATTAAAAATATGACTAACCATTAGCTCTTTTTTTATGGACTCCCTCCTTCGCTGTGCTAAGTTCGGGGTAGATCTCAACAACTCAACAACTCAACAACTCAACAACTCAACAACTCAACAACTCAACAATTTCCTAATTATTCCCATCGGCACATCGGCACATCATTTCCTTAACATCTCAAGCCATTCCGCCAATTTCTTCTCTGCCGCATTCTCCTGACTTTTCCAAATAACCTCATTCCGAATAGCTTCTGGAAGATAATCCTGTTTTACAAAATTACGACGATAATCATGTGGATATTTATAGTTTGCACCATAGTTTAAATCCTTCATCAATTTAGTAGGAGCATTACGTAAATGCAGTGGTACAGGTAAGTTACCTGTTTTTTCAACCAAAGCCAAAGCCTCATCTATAGCCAAATATGCAGAATTACTTTTAGGTGATGATGCTAGATAAACGGTTGTTTCAGACAAGATGATTCTTCCTTCCGGCCAACCGATTTTATGCAAACTATCAAAACAGGCGTTGGCTAGTAAAAGTGCATTTGGATTGGCTAAACCTATATCTTCAGCTGCAGAAATCAGTAATCTTCTGGCTATAAATTTTGGGTCTTCACCCCCAGCAATCATGCGAGCCAACCAATAAAGAGCCGCATCAGGGTCACTGCCGCGTATAGATTTGATAAAAGCTGAAATGATATCGTAGTGAATTTCACCATCTTTATCGTATGCCATTGGATTTTGTTGCAACTTTTCAGTAACAATTTTATTATTGATGATGACTTTTTCAGATGAGTCAGCTGCAGAAGTAATTAACTCGAGGATATTCAGTAATTTACGTGCATCACCCCCAGCAAATCGTAAAATTGCATCTGTCTCTTCTATGCAAAACGTAAATTTGTTAATTTGCTCATCTTTTTTGATAGCCTTTTCGAGCAATTCAAGCAGATCTTTATCTTCAAGAGATTTTAAAACATAAACCTGACATCTTGATAACAAGGGAGTTATCACTTCAAAAGAAGGGTTTTCTGTAGTAGCACCTATCAAAGTGATGGTTCCATTCTCAACTGCACCCAAAAGCGAGTCTTGTTGCGATTTATTAAACCGATGAATTTCATCAATAAATAAAATAGCATTTTTTCCTTGCATGAAAAGAGGGTTTGACTTCGCCTTATCTATCACTTCTCTTACATCTTTTACTCCAGAAGTCACCGCACTCAAAGTGTAAAAGGGTCGATCGAGTTTGTGTGCTATAATACGTGCTAAAGTAGTTTTGCCTACTCCAGGAGGTCCCCATAAAATAAAAGAGGGAAGACGGTCAGAATCAATCATTTGCCTTAGTACAGCCTGCTGGCCAACAAGGTGTTTCTGACCGATATAATCATCTAAAGTAGTGGGGCGTAATCGTTCTGCTAATGGTTGCATATCTTTTTGATTGAAAGACTGCAAATATAGTGTATTTTCTTCACTTATGACTATGCAAGTTTTAGTACTTCCATGAAAAAAACAGACTTATTTTTATTGAAATTATACAAGTAGAACTTGAATTATTAAAAAAATAAAACATGTTTAGAGTATGTTTGCGCTAACAAAGTATTTTTCCGATATTTGCACCCTCAAATCAATTTATTCAATTTTAGTTGACAAACAATGACACACAATGAAAATTGGCAAGGAAGACCGAGAAGGTCTGAATCCGAAGCCAGCCGTGATGGTAAACCCTATGAAAAAAAAGCAAATCCACACTCTTCGGATAGAACCCCAGGAAGTAGACCACGTATAAAATCATCAAGCGGTAGAGCCAGAATTACAGTAAAAAAGACAGGAAGTTCTGAATCTTCCTCAAGTGGATATGGTTCAAGACCAGGTAATTATGTAAATACACGTTTTGATAGACAAGATGATAGGCGTCAAAGGCCACGTACAATCGACTACAATCCGAATGCGAAATACAGCAAAAAGAAACAATTCGAGTATAGAAATAATGATATCGATCCAAGTAAACCTATCCGTTTAAACAAATTCATTGCAAACGCAGGCATTTGCTCTCGTCGTGAGGCTGATGAATTTATCAAAGCGGGAGTTATTACTGTAAATGGTGAGATTGTTACCGAAATGGGTCGTAAAGTTTTATACTCAGATAAAGTGATGTTCCACAATCAGTTAGTACGTTCTGAAAGAAAGGTATATATTCTTTTGAATAAACCCAAAGATACAGTCACAACAGTGGAAGATACGCACGATAGAAAAACGGTTATTGATATTGTGAAAAATGCATGCAGTGAGCGCATTTATCCTGTGGGCCGTTTAGATAGAAACACCACTGGAGTATTGTTGCTGACCAATGATGGTGATTTGGCTTCACGCTTGACACACCCTAAATACAATAAAAAGAAAATCTATCATGTTACCTTGGATAAACCCTTGGAAATACCTGATTTTGAGTCTGTTATAGAGGGCGTTATGTTGGATGATGAAAAAGTATCAGCTGATGCATTGAATTTTATTCGCGATGACGATTTTAGACAATTAGGTATTGAAATTCACTCGGGACAAAACAGGGTAGTACGTCGTATATTTGAACGACTTGGTTATAAGGTAGTTAGATTAGATAGAGTCTTTTTTGCAGGTCTAACTAAGAAAAATCTCCCAAGAGGAAAATATCGTTTTCTAAACCCCAAAGAAGTGAATATGCTTAAAATGGGAGCATACGAGTAAAAATTAAAAACAAAATTTAGTAACTCCTTTGTGAAAACGAAGGAGTTTTTTATTCCGAATCATCTACATATACAATATATATAATAAGGTATAGCAATGAAGCATAAAATTATATTTCATGATTGGGGTGTGATAGAGTATCATCAAGCATGGAATCAACAAGAAACGATATTTAAGGCTAATATTGATAAGAAGGTAAAAGAGGAGCCAACTGAAAATCATCTTATATTTTGTGAACATCCCCATGTTTATACCTTAGGAAAAAGCGGTGATGAGCATAATTTATTAATAAATACGCTGCAATTGCAGGCTAAAAGTGCGCAATTCGTAAAAACCAATAGAGGTGGAGATATCACTTATCATGGTCCAGGTCAGTTAGTTGGCTATCCAATTTACGATTTGCATACCTTTAATTTGGGGTTGAAGGATTATATTCATCAATTAGAAGAAAGTATTATTGAATTGTTGGCGCATTATCAGATTAAGTCGGATAGATTAGATGGAGCTACTGGAGTTTGGCTTGATGTGGGGAAACCAACAGCAAGAAAGATATGTGCGATAGGGGTTAGAAGTTCGCGTCATATTACGATGCATGGCTTCGCATTGAATATAAATACTGATTTAGATTACTTTAATTATATCAATCCTTGTGGTTTTGTAGATAAGGGTGTGACATCTTTATCTAAGGAATTAGGAGAAAAACAGGATATAGAAGAGGTGAAAATCATTTTAGCCGAAAAAATATCAAAAATATTTTCAGCTGAAATCATCACATTATCAGCACTATAAAAAAAATCATCATTTTATTTCAAATTATTTCGTAAAAACATTTGGTGGATTCAAACAAACACACTACTTTTGCAATCCATTTCGAGAAGAAATGTAGAAAAAAACGATCTTTGATTTATTGAATAACAACTAAAGTAGTATTTAGGAAAAGGAACAAAAAATACAAGCGACCACGTCAATTATAATAATTAACGTTTTCAAATCCTATACAGAGAAGATATAGGAAGTTCCAATAAAGAGGAATACATCATCCGAGCAAAAAACAAGATTACAACGAAGAGTTTGATCCTGGCTCAGGATGA
>CAYVWK010000074.1:1836-10018 GCA_964455235.1 uncultured Paludibacter sp. | reverse complement strand
CAAACGGGGTGGAAACACTATAATATATTGTAAAGAACCGATATTTTGTGTATTTTTGTCGGTTTTTAGCTTGTGTTAGAAGGTATTTGCGATAGCAGATATTTTAATTTGAAAATTGAATTATGATAGATTATATAAAAGGTGAAATCACTGAAATAAACCCAACTTATGTGGTGTTGGAAACGGCTGGTATCGGCTATTCCATCAATATTGCGCTGCCTGTGTATTCTGCTTTGAATGGTAAGACTTCCTGCAAACTCTTTGTATATGAGGCAATTCGAGAAGATGCCTACAATCTCTTTGGTTTTCTTTCGCAAGCGGATAGGCAATTGTTTTTAATGCTGATATCGGTATCTGGTATAGGTGCGAATACTGCTCGTATGATTATGTCATCTTATTCAACCCAAGAGATTCAGCAAATGATTGCGACTGAAAATGTGCCTGCACTGACTTCCATCAAAGGGATAGGTGCAAAGACAGCTCAGCGTATCATAGTCGATTTAAAGGACAAGATGATTAAATTACAATCTGCCGTAGACGATGATAGTTTGGTGGCCCAACTGCAACCTTCTAATGCGGTACGCAATGAGGCCGTTTCAGCATTAGTAATGCTTGGTTTCACGGCCAATGCATCTCAAAAAGCAGTGGATAGCATACTGAAAAAGCAAGCTGATATTCACGTAGAAGATCTTATCAAATTAGCTTTAAAAAGTATTTGAATTAGCCCTAGATAGCTATATCTCAATAAATTATGGTATTCAAATCCAAGAAATCAATTCTCATATATTCTTTGATAATCGTTTTTGTGCTGATAGCCTTCATCACAAATGCGAATACCATGATGCTATTTCAAAATCTTAATAATATTGAGGAGGAACCTTGGGATGCGTCGTATGGTCGCAATGATAAAGCCTTTGAAATCAGTACTTCTACCCAAGATTCTTATGATCAAATCACCCAAAAGAAACCTTTGGATGCACCACTTCCTGATAATGTAAAAACTACTGTTGAATATGACATCAACACTGGAAATTATGTAATGCGAACACGTGTGGGAGATATGGAAATTGCTACTCCTTTTTCATTTACGGATAAAGACTATTATAAATATTCGGGTGATCAAGAAATGTATCAGTATTGGGAGGATTTGAATGCCAAACAAGAGGTTGATAATGAGGATAAATTCAATATTACTGATATGAAATTCAATATCGGTAAAGCGGATAAAGTATTTGGTCCAGGTGGTGTTCAAATTAAAACACAGGGGTCGGCTGAGTTGATTTTCGGTGTTAAAACCAATAAATTAGATAACCCAACGCTGACAGAGCGCATGCGGAAAACGACTAACTTCGAGTTTGATGAAAAGATACAGATGAATGTAACGGGAAGTGTCGGGGACAAGGTGAATTTCAATCTGAATTACAACACGCAAGCTACCTTCGATTTCGATCAGAAGCTGGTAAAGTTGAACTACAAAGGCAATGAGGATGATATCATTCGCAGCATTCAAGCAGGAAATGTGAGCATGCAGCTGAACTCTTCACTGATTACAGGTAGTACAGCTTTGTTCGGATTACGAACCGATTTGCAGTTTGGTAAATTGAGCGTATCTGCTATCGCTTCTCAACAAGAATCGGAAACTAAAACCGTTAGTTCGAGAGGTGGTGCACAAAAATCTAAGTTTGAAATCGGCATAGACCAATACGACGAGAATCGACATTTCTTTATTGGTCATCATTTCAGGGATAATTTTGAAACGGCTATGAGTCGCTTGCCTGTTGTTTCGTCAGGCATCACCATCAATAGAATTGAGGTTTGGATTACCAATAAACGCGCTAATTACGACGAAGCCCGCAATATTGTGGCTTTTATGGATTTAGGGGAATATAGCCGAATTGACAACTCATACTGGAATCCAACAGGCTCGGTATCATTACCTTATAATGATGCTAACAGTCTGTACAAAGAGGTGAAAGATATAGATGGTCTGCGCGATATCAAGCTCACAAACTCTGTTTTAGCCAGTCAGTTTTCAGCCTTTGGGATTTATGGCGGAGAGGATTATGAAAAAATTGAAAGTGCACGTCGACTTACCACATCAGAATATACTTTTAATGCGACTTTGGGGATACTTTCCTTAAAAAGCACTTTGAACCCTGATGAGGTGATAGGGGTAGCTTATGAATATACGCAAGGTGGCAAAACCTATCAGGTAGGGGAATTTTCAACAGATAATATCCAATCACCTAAAGCATTGATAGTCAAGCTACTTAAAGGGACATCTCAATCACCTCAATTAGCTATTTGGGATTTGATGTTGAAAAACGTCTATCACCTTGGAGCCATGCAAATGCAATCCGACCAGTTTGAGTTGAATATTGCGTATAAAAATGATTCTATAGGAACTAAACTACGTTATATCACGGAAGGTGACATCAAAAACAAATTACTTTTACGGGTGATGAATTTAGACCGTTTAGACCTTAAACAGAACAACAATCCTGATGGAATTTTCGACTACATAGAGGGATATACGGCTTTTTCGTCATCGGGACGCATCATGTTTCCTGTCTTAGAGCCTTTTGGATCGCACCTCCGCAAATCAATAGGTAATAATGCTATAGCCGATAAGTATGTGTTTCAGGAACTGTACGACTCCACTTTGGTGGTGGCGCAAGAGTTGAGCGAGAAAAATAAGTTCATCATCGAGGGTTCGTACAAAGCCAGCGGTGGGTCGGAGATAAGGCTGAATGCGATGAATGTTCCGCGCGGTTCAGTGACGGTGACGGCAGGTGGCGCGACGCTGCAAGAGAATGTCGATTATGTCGTGGATTACACTATGGGTACGGTCAGCATCATCAATCAGTCGATTATTGATTCGGGCACCCAAGTGAATGTGCAACTTGAAAACCAGTCGATGTTTAACCTTCAGCGTAAAACCCTATTAGGCACGCACTTAGAGTATCAATTTAGTAAAGATTTTACGGTGGGTGGTACACTGATGCGTTTATCAGAAATGCCACTTACTACGAAGGTGAATACAGGTAATGAACCTATTTCCAATACCATTTGGGGATTGAACACCGCGTGGAAAACCCAATCGCAATGGTTGACCAATGTATTGGATAAACTACCATTTGTCAATGCTACCGCACCCTCTTCTTTTGCTATCAATACGGAGTTTGCTCAACTTTTACCTGGCCATCACAAGGCTGTTGGCGAGCAAGGTTATGCTTATTTAGATGATTTTGAATCCACTAAAACCAGCTTCAATATCAATTATCCTATCAATTGGTTTTTGGCAAGTACACCTTCCATGTTTCCAGAATCTACCCTCAGTAACAATATTGAATACGGTAATAATCGGGCATTACTATCGTGGTATTACGTCGATCCTTTGCTGAATCAGGATAAACCCACTACCCCACCCAATTTACGTAACAATAAAATTTCGCAATCCAATCATCTAACGCGTATAGTGTATATTTCTGAGATTTTCCCCAATAGGGAAACCCCATCTACCTTGACCTCCATGCAAACGGTGATGAATTTATCCTATTACCCTACTGAGCGCGGTCCATATAACTTGGATGTGGACGGCATGGATACCAATGGAAGATTGAGAAATCCAGCAAACCGTTGGGGTGGTATTATGCGTAAATTGGATGTAACGGATTTTGAAAATTCCAATATTGAATACATTGAATTTTGGATGATGGATCCCTTTATTTATAGTGATGGAACAGATAAAGGTGGTGATTTATATTTCAATTTAGGAGATATCAGTGAGGATATTTTGAAAGATGGCAAGAAGTTTTTTGAGCATGGTTTACCGCTGACAGACGACCCTTCCAAGTACGAAGAAACGGTATGGGGACGAGTTCCGCGCACTCAATCCACCGTAAATGCTTTTGATAATACAGCAGGAGCTCGCGAAAAGCAAGATGTGGGTTTAAATGGGCTTTCAACTGAGCAAGAGAAAATATTCCCTACTTACAAGAATTATGTAGATGCGGTTTTAGCTAAGGTGGATGCAAGCACTCGTCAAGCAATGCAAGATGATGCTTTTTCGCCCATCAATGACCCTGCTGGTGATACGTTTCGTTTCTATAGAAATACGGACTATGATAACCAGGAGGCTGATATTTTAACGCGATATAAGCGATACAATGGCACAGAAGGTAATTCGCCCGATGCGGCTGATAGTGATTTAAGATATACTACCTCTGCAACATCACTTCCTGATAATGAGGATATTAATAATGATAATACCTTAAATGAGTATGAAAGATATTATCAATATAAAGTACAAATCCGACCAGAAAAAATGCAGGTTGGTACTAATTATATTACGGATAAAATCGTGTCTAATGTAAAATTAGCTACTGATGAAATTGTACCTGTAACTTGGTATCAATTTAAAATTCCTTTGCGTGAACACGATGAGGTGATAGGAAATATCCGCAACTTCAAATCCATTCGTTTTATCAGGATGTTTATGACGGATTTTGAACAAGAAAAACATCTTCGTTTTGCTTCTTTAGAGTTGGTTAGAGGCGAATGGCGCACCTATACTAAACGTTTGCATGAGGTAGGTAAATCGCCTATTTCAGATGGTAAATTAGATGTTCAAGCCATCAATATAGAAGAAAACTCAGCTAAGACTCCTGTGAACTATATCTTGCCTCCAGGTGTAGCACGTCAGACCGACCCAGGGCAACCACAAATGATTCAGCAAAATGAGCAATCTATGTTAATGAAGATCATGAACTTAGCTCCTGGTGATGCACGCGGTGTATATAAAAACACCAATTATGATATGCGCCAATACAAACGTTTACAGATGTTTGTGCACGCTGAGCAGTTCCTCAATGATGAAACAAATTTACGGGATAACGATCTGACTTGTTTCGTGCGGATTGGTTCGGATATGGTCAATAACTATTACGAGTATGAAGTGCCGCTTATCCTAACACCGCATGGATTATACAGTTCAAGTAGTACCAAAGACAGAAATACAGTGTGGGATCCTAACAATATGATAGATTTTCCGTTTGAGGTTTTGACTGATCTCAAACTGAAAAGAAATAGAGCTAAAGCATCTAATTTAGAGCCTTACACCGAATCTGACCCTAATAAACCACGCAATAGCATTACGGTTGTGGGTAATCCTTCCATTGCAGAAGTGGAAAATATTATGATAGGTATTCGCAATCAAAGTAATAATATTAAATCAGCAGAAATATGGGTGAATGAGCTGCGTATGTCGCAATTCAACGAGGAAAGCGGCTGGGCTGCTATGGCAAATATGGCTTTAGGCCTGTCGGATATTGGTAATGTGAACTTTGCTGGACGCATAGAAACGGCTGGCTATGGAAGTATTGAAAGTAAGGTAATGGATAGAAGAAACGACGATATCTATCAAATGAACTTCTCTACCTCTTTGGAATTAGGACGTTTTTTACCTAAGGAAGCAAGACTTCAAATTCCAGCTTATTTCTCTTATACCAATGAGACCATCAACCCTAAATATAACCCTATAGATCAGGATGTTACTTTAAAGGAGTCTTTAAATGCATTGAATACAAAAGAAGAAAAAGATTCACTTTTGGTGATGTCTCAAACCATACAAACCTCCAAAAGCTTTAATATTTCATCAGCAAAAGTGAATATTAAGAGTAAAACACCTCGTTTTTACGACCCTGCGAATGTCTCTGTATCTTATTCATTTACAGAAACAGAGCAAAACAGTCCAGAAGTAGAGCAAAACTACGTCAAGCAAGAGAAAGCTTCTCTTAGTTACAATCACAATTTTGAGAATAAACCTTTTGAGCCATTTAAAAACTCAAAAAAACTGAATAAACCACGACACAAACTACTGAAAGAATTCAATATCAATTACTTACCAAATACTTTGGCATTTAATACGAATTTGAATAGGCAGTATTCACAAATTAAATTGCGTGATTTCAATGCGGACATAGGAGATGGTGCTGAGGCTTTAGATATTTCTTTTAGTAAAGACTTTATGTGGAATCGTCAGTTTGATTTCAAATGGGATTTGACTAAAGCACTGAAATTCAGCATACAAACAGCTACTAATGCCATTATTGATGAGCCGTATTATACACCTGAATTTGGAAAAGAGTATTACGAACAATGGCGTGATACGGTTTGGTATAATATTAAAAAATTAGGTACACCCTACACTTACCAGCAAGTTTTCAATGCATCTTGGAGCGTGCCTATCAGTAAAATTCCTATTTTAGATTGGATAACTGGTTTAAATGCTTCATACAATGCAAATTACAACTGGAATCGTTCGGCTCGTTTGGATGATATGGTTAATTTTGGAAATACTGCTACGAGCATGCGATCTTATCAATTAGATGGACAACTCAATTTTGAAAACTTATATAATAAGTCGAAATATCTGAAGGATGTGAATACGCGACTCTCTGGTAATCAGCGAAGAGCAACCAATAAAAACTTCAAACCCAAAACATACGAAGAGACTATTTCGTTAGTAAAAGGCGACACCACTACCCTACGCCATCGTTTGGGAAGTACAAATTTCAAATTGGTAGCCACAGACCAAACAGGTAAAAAGATCAATTTGAAATACCGCATTGTTAACCCTTCTGAAATAGCCATTGCGGCTAAGGCGAATATGGATAGTATCGCTGTTAGCATGGTAACGTTCGACCCCAATGAAAGAAGCAGGGTACAAAAAGCCGGCGATTATACAACTCGTTTCTTGATGGGCATCAGGCGCGCATCGGTGACTTACAGAGAGACGAACAGTCTGACTGTCCCTGGTTTTCTACCTGATATTCAGCTATTTGGACAACAATCAATTGATAAAGGGATATTTGCGCCAGGTATTGATTTCGCATTTGGTCTGCACGATGATAATACAATTGATGACTTTGTAAACAAAGGTTGGTTATTCATGAGCGACTCCATCATCAACCCTGCTAATACAGCACTTACTTCTGATTTTGATGTAAAAGTCAACCTAGAGCCACTGCCTGGTTTGAAAATCAACCTAAATGCAAAACGTTATATGGCTTCTAACACGACCATTCATTATATGTATGATGGCATGCCTACCACTTTCAACGGTAGTTACAATATCACACTAATCGGGCTTACAACAGCTTTTAAGCACATTGGAAATGTTGAAAACAACTATCAATCTGAAGTGTTTGATAAAATGATGACCAATAGATATTTTTTCAGGGATAAATTAGAAAGAGCTTATATAGGTGAAGATTATCCAAACTATGGATTTATGGAAGGCCATACCTTAGCAGGAGAGAAATACGATGCGAGCATAGGCACATTTGATTTAAACTCACCTGAAGTGCTTATACCTTCATTCTTAGCGGCCTATACAGGTAGAAATGTGGAGAACATGAGTACCAATCCATTCTTGTCTTTGTTAAGCATTTTACCCAACTGGCAAGCGAGCTACGATGGTTTGTCGCGTATTCCTTGGGTGAAGGATAAATTCCGCTCTATCAGCCTTACACATGCCTATACTTGCCGCTATAGCATTGGGAATTATACCTCCTACTCCACTTGGGTAGCTATGGGTGATGATGATAGTGCTTTAGGTTATATACGTGATGTTCAATCGGATAATCCAATTCCAGCTATGCCATACGATATTTCATCAGTATCACTTACCGAGCAATTCAGTCCGTTAATTGGATTGAATGCAGCACTAAAAAACAGTATGACAGCCAAAGTTGAGTATAAGAAACAGCGAAATCTGTCACTCAATCTATCCAGCACCCAATTAATAGAAGCTACTGCAGATGAGTTTGTGGTTGGTTTAGGCTATGTAGTGAAAGATTTTGATGTGATATTGAAGTTGAAGAAAAACACCCAATCACGTATAAAAAATGATTTGAAGCTCAGTGCAGATGTATCCTACAAAGACATCAAAT
Source organism: uncultured Paludibacter sp. (assembly GCA_964455235.1). Taxonomy (GTDB): domain Bacteria; phylum Bacteroidota; class Bacteroidia; order Bacteroidales; family Paludibacteraceae; genus Paludibacter. The sequence continues at coordinate 2,063 of CAYVWK010000074.1, read as the reverse complement.
CCTTAATTCGTAAAATTGATGAGGATCTGACACAAGCCTCCAGCGGTAATAAATTGCTGACTATAAAAGTAATGGCTGATTATGTATTCAGTGCTAAAGTTAATATCCAAGCCTTCTACGACAGACAAGTCAGCACTCCCCTAATTTCCAGCACCTTCCCCGTCTCCGCCAGTAACTTCGGCGTTAGCTTTAAGTTTATGCTAACACGATGATGATGTGCCGATATG
>CAYVWK010000074.1:0-1736 GCA_964455235.1 uncultured Paludibacter sp. | reverse complement strand
TAACTTCGGCGTTAGCTTTAAGTTTATGCTAACACGATGATGATGTGCCGATATGCCGATGTGATCCCGACAAGTCGGGAGTGCCAATAAGAATAATTGAGAAATTGAGAAATTAAAGGATTAATGCCTGACCAGTAACCAGCAACCAGTACCCAGCAACCAGTAACTTCTTGACAAACTAATTAGTCTCATTGGCACATCGGCACATCGGCACATTAATCAATTACCTCAAACCCCGTATACTTCACTAATGCTTTAGGGATTCTGATGCCTTCTGGTGTTTGGTTATTTTCTAACAATGCAGCAACGATGCGTGGGATAGCTAAAGCACTACCGTTGAGGGTGTGACAAAGTTGAGTTTTCTTATCTTCACTACGGAAGCGGCATTTGAGGCGGTTAGCTTGATAGCTTTCAAAGTTAGACACAGAGCTTACCTCTAACCAGCGTTTTTGGGCAGCCGACCACACTTCAAAGTCGAATGTAAGTGCAGATGTAAAGCTCATATCACCACCGCATAGGCGTAAGATACGCCAAGGGAGTTCTAGTTTTTCAACTAAGGTCTGAACATAATTCACCATCTGATCCAAGGTCTCGTATGACTTATCAGGATGTTGAATTTGCACGATTTCAACCTTATCAAACTGATGCAGGCGGTTGAGTCCACGCACATCCTTACCATAAGAGCCAGCTTCACGACGGAAGCAAGCTGAATAAGCCGTATTTTTGATAGGGAAATCACTTTCGTTGAGGATTACATCTCTATAGATATTGGTAACAGGAACCTCAGCAGTAGGAATTAGGTATAAATCATCAACCGTAACATGATACATTTGTCCCTCTTTATCAGGTAGTTGACCTGTACCAAAGCCCGATGCTTCATTTACTACATAGGGAGGTTGCACTTCCAAATAGCCCGCTTCGCGAGCACTATCTAAAAAGAAATTGATAAGAGCACGCTGTAATTGAGCACCTTTTCCTTTATATACAGGAAAACCAGCACCAGCTATTTTGACACCAAGTTCGAAGTCAATCAAATCATACTTCTTAGCCAAATCCCAATGTGGCATAGCATTATCATCTAAAGCTGGAATTTCACCACCTTCTCGCTCCACTAGATTATCCTCTGCTTGTCGCCCTTCTGGAACAGAATCATGAGGCACATTTGGAATTTGCAACAAAAATTCGTTCAACTCTTGCTCAATTTGAGTTTGCTTTTCAATCAGCTCTCGAATGCTTTCTTTCAGGTCAGCCGTTTGTGCTTTAGCCTTCTCAGCCTCTTCCTTTTTACCTTGTTGCATCAATTTTCCTATCTCTTTGGAGATAAGATTAGATTGTGCCAAAGCATTATCTGCAGCGGTTTGTGTTTGTTTGCGCTCTGTATCCAAAGCAATTACTTGTTCGATGATGTCATCCGCTTTAAAATGTTTTTTAGCTAACTTTTGGATAACTTCTTCTTTATTTTCTGTGATGTATTTGAGGGTAAGCATGTTTTTATGTTGAGTTGTTGAGTTGTTGAGTTGTTGAGTTGTTGAGTTGCTGAGTTGCTGCCCTTCGACTTCGCTCAGGGGTCGGGAGCATCCATTAATCTTTAATAATTAACCATTAATAATTAGTCTCATCGGCACATTGGCATATTGGCACATTCGTGTCATTTTGCGTCTTTTTGTGGTTAAATTGTTTAATTGAAAAATCTCCCGCTATTTTACACTACAGTAAAACGACAGGAGATTTTATAT
>CAYVWK010000073.1:0-10405 GCA_964455235.1 uncultured Paludibacter sp. | reverse complement strand
CAAGAAATCAATGAATTAAGTCAGTTCTTAGTAAAACAATCACACTGGATTATTGGTGGTGATGGTTGGGCTTATGACATTGGTTTTGGCGGATTAGACCATGTAATTGCATCAGGCAAAAACGTGAATATCTTAGTATTAGACACGGAAGTATATTCCAATACCGGTGGTCAAGCATCCAAAGCAACTCCAGTTGGAGCAGTAGCAAAATTTGCTGCATCAGGAATGAAAGTCCGCAAGAAAGACTTAGGTATGATAGCCGCAACTTACGGTTATGTATATGTAGCACAAGTAGCATTGGGAGCTAATCATACACAAGCATTGAGAGCAATTCGCGAAGCTGAGGCGTTCGACGGACCATCCATCGTAATCGCTTACTCACCCTGTATCAGTCACGGTTTAGTAATGGGCATGGGCGGTTCAAACGGCGAGCAGCAAATCAATGCAGTGAAGTCAGGCTACTGGCACTTATACCGCTACAACCCTGCTTTAGAAGCTGAAGGCAAGAATCCGATGATATTAGATTCCAAACCACCACAATGGGATGCATTCCAAGATTTCTTGATGAGTGAAACTCGTTACACCTCATTATTGAAACAATTCCCAGAAGAAGCAAGCATCCTATTCAAAGCCGCTGAAGAAAACGCTAAGTGGCGTTATGGATGGTACAAACGCATGGCAGAGCAAGATTTTTCTTTAGTTGAAGAAGAAGTAGCGGAGGCGTGATACGCCTATAGACTATAAAAAAAGCCTAGATGTTAATCTGGGCTTTTTTGTTGTATAACATTCACTGCCTCAAAGTCTTTCCTAACCTCACGCCCATATCCGTGAAAGCCATATCTATAAGATGAGGATGGGTGGTGCGTATGGGGTTGATGTCTATACCTCCACGGCGAGTGTACATCGCTGCAACCATTAGGGATTCTGGCTGAAAAGCTTCGGTTAAGCGCATAAATATCATTTCTGCTATCTCTTCGTGGAAGTGGTTTTCTTTGCGGAAAGAAACCAAATAAGCGATGATGGATGCATAATCAATATCATAGTATGTGCTGATATTCACAAATAAATCGCCCCAATCTGGCTGGTTGGTGACTGGACAATTGGAGCGCAACAAATCTGATTTGAATGTGTATTGATGAAGTTGATTTGTGCGCTTACCTTGTAGTAATGCAGGATTCTCCGTAAAATCAGTAAACTCCATCGCTTCTAATGTTGATGCTGAAAGATAAATTTTTATATCCTGATAATCTTCAAAGGCAAACGACTTCTTATCAGCTGTAGAGAAAAAACTGACTTCTACCTCAGTCTCTAATAATTCACTTAAATCTTTGATGATAAGATTTCTGACTTTTTCCTCTGCATCTGCTTGAGTTTTACCACATTTCTCCATATTGAAAGAATTCAAATAGAGTTTGAGTGATTTAGATTCAACTAAATACGGACTACTAGCACTATATTTCATTTTCATCACCCGAGAGATAGGTAAACCCTTGTCTGTCAGGAAGGAAATCTCATAGGCGTTCCAAATATCAAAGCCTGCAAAAGGTAAATTTTTATCTTTTATCCCATAAATTTTACGATTTGCGCACCTTTCTATTCTAAAAAGAACAGATTTATCGTACTGTTGCGGATATACGGCTTCTTTGCCGAGGGAGGAATGTTGAGGAGACATTAGTTTATAAAATAATGTGAATAATGTGCCAATATGCCAATGAGAATAATATAATAAATTATTATCTTGAAATTATTTATAATGCCTGCGTTTTAGCTTTTAGCCACGTTTTTTCAACATCGTTTAAGCGAGGGGATAATTTATCATAAACCTCTTGGTGATAGGTATTGAGCCAATCAATTTCTTCCTTTGTGAGCATTTCCTTATTAATTAAAGTAGTGTCAATAGGAAATAAAGTCAGGGTTTCAAATTGATAAAACTGACCAAATGCTGTTTTTTCGGCTTCGACTACTAAAATAAGATTTTCGGTACGAATACCATATTCATTTGCGCGGTAAAGCCCTGGTTCATTGGAAGTAAACATACCAGGTTGCAAAATAGTAGGATTTTCATCCATGCGGATATTTTGTGGACCTTCATGTACATTCAAAAAATGCCCGACACCATGACCAGTACCGTGTCCGTAATTCAAACCCCTGTCCCACATAGCTTTACGCGCCAAGATATCAAGCTGTGAACCACGAGTTCCAGCTGGAAATTTTGCAGTTGCAAGATCAATATGTCCTTTCAATACCAAAGTATAATCCGTTTTTTGCTGCTGCGTTGGATTGCCTAAACTGATAGTCCGCGTGATGTCGGTAGTACCATCTCTAAATTGCGCACCTGAATCCAAGAGTAGCAGTCCCTCAGGTAGGATGGTGGAGCTACTTTGTTCATCGGCGCGGTAATGCACGATAGCCCCGTGAGGTCCGTAGCCAGCGATGGTGCTAAAACTCTCTCCAAAAAACAAATCTTGTTCAGCGCGGAAGTCATATAATTTGTCTGAAATCGACATCTCTGTTAATTCACCTGAAGCTATATTTTCTTCCAACCACATAAAAAAGCGTGTCAGAGCAACACCATCTTTCAACATTGCATTTCGAATACCGCTCAATTCAGTTTCATTTTTAATACTCTTCAATAAACTGATAGGCGAATTTTGTTTGATGATGGATTTCACTGCTGGAATAGCCTCGTACACAGCTTGATTAAGTTTATTAGCATCAATCATCACCCTTGCATCCGTAGAAAGCTGTCTTAAATCAGCTTCTAAAGCATCATACTCTTTATAGATAATATTCTGATTTTCAAGATACTGAATAGAAACATCATTTAATTTCTTACTATCTATATATAGTATAGCCTCTTGCTGATTAATTACGGCATAAGCAGTCACCACAGGATTAAAATCTACATCGCTACCTCTAATATTGAAGAGCCATGCAATTTCATCTAGCGTACTGATAATAAATACATCAGCAAGCGACTCTTTCATCTTCTGGCGGATAATATCAATTTTATCACGACTTTCAACTCCTGCTAAAGCCACATCAAACACGAACAAAGGATTGCTAGGCATTGCTGGTCTATCTTGCCAAATATTTTGAACTAAGTCGATGGATATCAACTCAATACCATGAGCATTTAACTTCGTTTTCAGATTATCAAAGGCTTGAACAGAAAAAAGTAAAGGATTGACTCCTACCCTATTTCCCGATTTCAACTCCTGAATCAACCAAGGGATGATATCCAGAGTTTCGGGCAGACCCATTTTCATGGTATCGAAACCTGTATCTTTTAACTGCATATCAGCTTGTAGAAAATAGCGAGAATCTACCCACATACCAGCCTTTTCAGTCGCTATAACAGCTGTACCCGCAGAACCGTCAAATCCACTAATCCAATCGCGTTCTTTCCAATAATCTGCAAAATATTCACTTGCATGAGGGTCTGTACCTGGAATAATATAAGCGTCTATCGCTTTATCTGCCATAGCAGTACGTAATTGTTGAAGTCTATTTTTAATCAGCATAATCTTAATTTTCAATTTCGACAAAAGTACAAAAAATTATTAAGTTTCATTTTTAAAAAGATATAAGAAAGCTATTAATTTCTTGTTGAAAAACGTACACAAGGAATAAAATCAAGGGATATATCAATAAAAATCAGAGACTTAGAATATTTTTTCACAGAAATTCTTCCGTATTCCAAATATATTTCGTATATTTGCGCGCTAAAATAAATTACAGTTACAAACTAAAAATAGGAGGAGACAAGCTATAGCTAAACAATTGAATATCAGGCAAAGAAGAGGACCAGTTAGGGAAAATCCACATCGTATCAATGAGCATATACGTGGTACAAAAGAGGTAAGATTGGTCGGAGAGAACGTTGAAATGGGTGTGTACTCATTGAATGAAGCCATTAAAATGGCGGATGAGCTTGAATTAGATTTAGTCGAGATTTCACCCACCGCTGAACCTCCAGTTTGTAAAATCATGGATTATCAGAAATTCCTTTATCAACAAAAGAAAAAGGAAAAGGAGAGAAAAGCAAAATCAACCAAAATAGTCGTAAAAGAGATACGTTTTGGACCACAAACTGATGAACATGATTTCAATTTTAAACTAAAGCATGCTCAGCAATTCTTGAAAGATGGCTATAAAGTGAAAGCTTTTGTATTTTTCAGAGGAAGGTCTATCTTATTTAAAGATCAAGGAGAGGAGCTTTTAGCACGTTTCGCTCAAGAATTAGAAGATTTAGGCAAACCAGAGCAAATACCTCAATTAGAGGGAAAACGTATGATTATTACATTAGCGCCTAAAAAAGTAAAATGACATTTTTTAAACAATTAAAATAAACAACAAATGCCAAAAATGAAGACTAACTCCGGTGCCAAAAAGAGGTTCGCCCTTACCGGAACAGGAAAAGTAAAAAGAAAACATGCATTTAAAAGTCATATTTTGACTAAAAAAACAAAAAAACAAAAACGTAATTTAACGCACACTGGTTTGGTTCATCCATCAGACGAGAAAAACGTTAAAGGTATGCTTTGCGTTTAATTTTTTAATTCAAATACTTTTAATAGATTTTCTAAGTAAAACAGAGTGCACAGCTTAAAGAGTTCTAATACAGAAACGCTGACATTCACAAATCATTTTTAATTATGCCAAGATCAGTAAATCACGTTGCTTCACGTAATAGAAGAAAGAGAATTTTAAAACAAACCAGAGGTTATTTTGGTGCTCGTAAAAACGTTTGGACAGTAGCAAAAAACACCTACGAAAAAGGTTTACAATATGCTTATCGCGATCGCAAGGTCAAAAAACGTAACTTCCGCTCCTTGTGGATTCAACGTATTAACGCAGCTGCTCGCCTTGAAGGGTTTTCTTATTCAAGATTGATGGGCGCATTGCACAAATCAGGTATCGAAATGAACCGCAAAGTATTGGCTGATTTAGCCATGAACCATCCAGAAGCATTTAAAGCTATCGTTGAGAAAGCTAAAAACGCTTAAAACTAATGTGCCAATGAGACTAATGTGAATAATGAGACTAATTATTCACATCGGCACATCGGCACATCGGCACATTTATTATGGGAAGAGCATTTGAATATAGAAAAGCGACTAAAATGAAACGCTGGGGCAATATGGCTCGCGTTTTCACTAAATTAGGCAAACAAATCACTATTGCTACCAAAGAAGGTGGTCCCGATCCCGACACTAATCCACGCTTGCGTGTACTTATACAACAGGCGAAAAAGGAAAATATGCCTAAGGATAATGTGGATAGGGCTATCAAAAAGGCTAGTTCAAAAGATGAAGCTGACTATAAAGAAATGGTCTATGAAGGCTACGGTCCACACGGTATCGCTATTGTTGTGGAAACAGCTACAGACAACACTACCCGTACCGTCGCTAATGTTCGCAGCTATTTTAATCGTAATGGTGGCTCTTTAGGGACTACTGGTTCGCTGCAATTCTTGTTCGACCATAAATGCGTATTCAAAATCAGTCCGAAAGAAGGTGTTTCTTTGGATGACCTTGAACTCGAACTTATTGATTATGGTGTTGATGAATTAGGTGAGGATGAGGGTGATATCATCTTGTATGGTGAATTTGCATCTTATTCTGCTATTCAAAAATACTTAGAAGAAAATGGGTTTGAGATTCATTCTGCTGAATTTGAACGTATTCCTAATGATATGAAGGAACTGAGTGAAGAGCATAAAGCAGAAGTCCAAAAGCTTTTAGATAAAATCGAAGAGGATGACGATGTACAGAATGTTTTTCACAATATGATAGAATAAAAAAAGGGCTTTAAAAGCCCTTTTTTTATTCTAAACTCATCATTTTACTGATGCTCGACTCTTAATAAATCATTCACTGTTTTCACTGGATTGAAAGTAGAAATAGGCACTTCAACAAATACCGTATTCCAATCGGACATTGCCCCATTCCACAAACCAGGTAACTCCAAAGCTTTCAAAGCTTTACCATTAAATGATTTATGAGAAATGAAGCCAGTATTCTTATCCACATGGGCTAATAAATCAAATTTCTCTCCCTTATAATTTTTAACAGCACATACCAAATCTACTGGATTAAAGTGGGTAGAAGACATCAATTTAGCCTTTTCTTCAGGATTATTTATATCAATTTGAGAACTTTCTAAAATCTGAGTAGAATTGGTTCCGTCAGGATTTACTACTTGGAATGGTCCACCGCCAGGCTCACCTGTATTTTTCACCATACCACAGACTCTTATCGGGCGATTGAGTTTACCATATAAATAAGCTTGTAAAGCTTCTCCTTTCAACTCTCCTATCTGCGGATTTACGTTATTCAAAGCCTTTTCGCAGAAATTAGCTATTTCAGCTAATTTATCATCAGTTAGCTGACCTTCATCCATAGCATTCAGATAATCAAAGACTTGTTGTTGCAAATCAACCAACATGCCTGCTATTACTTTTTTGTAAATGATGGTTGGATTTTTAAGTGCATCAGGCACCACATTATCAATATTTTTGATAAAAATAATATCAGCATCCAAATCATTTAGATTTTCAATTAATGCACCATGACCACCTGGGCGGAAAAGCAGCTCACCCTCATCGTTGCGAAAAGCTTGATTGTGCTCATCTGCTGCTATCGTGTCTGTAGAAGGTTTTTGTTCTGAAAAGGACACGCTAAAAGTAGCTGCGTGTGCTTGAGCAAAAGCAGAGTGCTCATCTACAAAATGTTTTTCAAAAAGAGCTCTATGTTCTTTGGATACAGTAAAATGGATATTTACTTTACCTGCTGCATTTTTTGCATACATAGCTCCTTCTGCTAAATGTTCCATCAAAGGTGTGCGTTTTTTATCAGCATAAGCATGAAATAAAAGTAAACCTTTAGGCAGAAAACCATAATTTAAACCTTTCTCATCCAACAAGTTAGCTACAACAGCTTTATAATTATTCTCTGTAATTAAAGCAGGTATCTCCTTCCCTTCGTTTTTAAAACAAACTTGATTAAGCAAATCGTAAAAAGCAAAGTTTTGTATCTTTTGAAAGAAATGTTTTACGTTTTGCGCACTTGGTACTAACTCATCACCATCTAAAAATTCAAATAAATCTTTGAACATACGACTTGCAGCACCAGAAGCTGGTACGAATTTCAAAATTGTTTTATCCTTTTCCAAATACTTAGACCATTCTTCCATGTATTGATTAATCTCCTCATTAGCAACTAAATGGATACCTTTATCTGGACTAGAAGCCTGAATTATAGGTAAAGATGGATAACCAGCTTTGAATATTTCTAACTGCTCTAAAACTTGTTTTTCCGAGATGTTTTTAGATTTCAATAAATCTAAATCTGATGGTGTTAATGTGACGGTATTCATACTTTCTATCTATAATTTAATTATTTTTGATGATTTAATTGCTGATTCCCAGCTGGTTATCTAATTTATTCTGATATTCTTTTCGTTTAGAAATGGCCTCCTGTTGTTCTAATACAATCATGACTTGATTGACATCCATAAAGAGATTCTTATCCAATAACTCAACCGCTTGGTTGATATAAAGAGATGCTTTGTCCATATCAGCCTTAATTTCATAAAGAACTGATAGGTTGTGTGCAAAGCGCGCTTGAGCATAGGCATTCTTGTTTTTTTCAAGAAGCCCTTCCCACACCTTGATTGCTTCATCCCAATCTTTTCTATATAAGGCGTCTAAGCCCACTTGAAATTTCTGTCCACTCAATTTAAAAAGATATCTATCCTCTTTATTCCAATAGGGTATAAACTGATTAACAGCTCGTTGCCCAGATATCAAGGCGCCATCTATTAAAGCATCTCGCCTATTAGGCATGTCCTGCATACTGCGCTTTCTGCTATAATTCTCTGTTTCCCAATAAACCGTATCTTTGGTGATAATAGAAAATGCTCGCTCTTGATTTCTTACATGGATACTCCAGTTATACTCATAACGAGCTTCTAAATAAGAAATAAAACTTCCCTCTTCCTGATTATACAACTCACCTAATTCATCATTTACAACCAACCTATTTAATACAATGACGGCATCAGATTGATAATTTCTCTGGATTATGTTGATTGTCTGTTGATTAAGCAAGGAAATAGAATTAAAACTTCCTGTTTCATTCCGTGAATTGAGTTCAAAATCGACATAATTAAAAAACTCTGTTTCCTGCATCCTTTCAACAAAAGAAGCCAATGCAAAAATCGGCAGACTATCAGTATCTATGGATATATTAGATGATTTGCCTTCAAATAAATCATTTGTATGCCCTACTGTATGGGGTTGTTTCGCTGTATTATTGATGACTGCTACATGTTGAATATCGGAGGGGAATGTCAATTGAGCTGGCATTAAAACGTCTATACTCGTGTACAAAAGACTTGAGCAAGACATCAAAAAGCTAGAAAACAGAAGTATTATAAAACTTTGAGCAATCTTGTGCATTCCAATATTATTCAAACCAAATTTGGTATTTTTCATCGCTTACAAAAGTAATTAAAGTATTTGAGTTTTACCAATTCTAGAGATGCGCAAAAGGTAAAAACATTAAACTTTCATCCTAACACGCCAATGTTGAGGGTACATATTATTCACTCTATTCCCTAAATTCTTAATCCACCCTAAAGGCTGATGCTTATAAGTCACTAAAATATAATTTTTAGATAGCTCTTCCCCTAATTCAATATTTTCCCTCCGGAGATATGCTATGGCTTGCTGATAATCAAGATTATAAATCTCCCATGCATTCTTATTTATCCATTTTGATAAAGCCAATTGATGGGCGGGAACACTATTTTTAGCCTTCACTTCAGCCATACACAAGCCTATCAATAAGCAATTCAAGTTCTCATATATATACTTATATAATAGATGATTATGCTTTGGTAGAGCGATAATTTCTTGTTCTAGTTGATGGACCACAAACTTCTCTGGTGTCATTAAATGATGTGCATAATTTGCACTTATATCTTTATAAGAATATTTTAATTTGATTTTCTTTACCGCATTAGAACTCACATGACCCCTCTTCTTCAGAATAGACATAAAAAAACCTTCGCCTCTAACTCGATGAGGATAAAAGCGATAACCATAATCAGAAGCGATAATTTCATCAAATTGACTTAAATCTACTCTTAAAAGTTCAGCACCAAGTTCATCCATTGCCCAAACGATATTATCTTCGTTCTCCTCGCGATTATAAGTACAGGTACTGTAAATCAACAAACCACCCTCTTTCAGACAATTCCAGCTATCTTGTAGTATCTCTTTTTGACGATTTGCACAGTTATTTACGTTTTGCACACTCCATTCGGCTATTGCTTGAGGGTCTTTTCTAAACATACCTTCGCCCGAACAAGGAGCGTCAACAACCAACACATCGAAAAAAGAAGGTAATTTTGAGAAGGCTATCGGCGTATTATTGGTCACAATCACATTGGGATTGCCCCATTTAGTAATATTCTCAGCTAAGATATGTGCTCGTGCGCTTACAATCTCATTGCTCACTAAAAGTGATTCCGCGGGTAGTACCTGAGAAAGCAAAGTCGATTTTCCACCTGGTGCAGCACATAGGTCAAGTACAACTTCGGCCTCAGAGCAAAAGGTTTGAGCAATATGGTGTAGAAACATCGAACTAGCCTCCTGCACATAATACACACCAGCATGCAAAAGCGGATCAGCTGTAAACAACGGTCGTTCAGCCAAATAGTAAGCATGTTCACACCAAGGCACTTGTGCCTGCAAATCTTGAGAGCTACGTAACGCATGAATACCTGGCAATTTATCGTTCAAACGAATGCTTACAGGCGATGGTTCTTGCAATGCCTTTTCAAAAGCTGGATATTCATCCAGAAGAAGGGCTTTTGTCCTCTCTACGAACAAGTTAGGTAGTGTTTGTAGTATGCTCAAAACGTAAAATGTATGTTTTGCTTGATTTATATTCTAATTATCAACACGAAAAAAGCAGTGAAGTTTAAGGCTCACTGCTTTAAAAAGAAATTTTATAATGATTTTTGATTAGTTTTCTTCACCCAACATTCTTAGAGCTACCTCCAATATTTGAGCATCATCTAATTTTACTAATCCACCATCGGGTCCTGGTTCGATATGTACACCTACACTATGACCATCATCATAATTGCTACCCCCAAAATAATTCTTTACTGATTCTTTTTCCAGACCAAGTTCATCTGCGATCTTGGCCATACTCCCACTTGGGAGAGCATCCTTGATCCTCCTTAACTCGTTAAATGTTATTGTTTTAGCCATGTTTAAAACGTATTAGAATTGATACTTATAATTTGAATTTTAATTTGGTATAAACGTAATACTTTTTTTTTATTTGAACAAATCCTGCTGCCAAAAAAGGAATACATAATATTCCCC
>CAYVWK010000072.1:7000-10698 GCA_964455235.1 uncultured Paludibacter sp. | reverse complement strand
TTTCGTTGCGGTCGGTATAATAAAAACCCTCCCAAGTATGACCAGCTCCACTACCATACTTCAAAACGAATTGAGGATATGCGATTTCATGTAGAGCTGTTTTCAAAGCTGCCTGCGTTTTTCCTTCTGCATAATAATAATAACCAGCAGGAATTTGTGCCGATAAAAAACTTGTAAGAACTAAGAGTTTCACGTACAAAATCATGAATTTCCATCCCGTTTTCATCCTATTTTAGATTTGATAAATGATACTTTTTGAACGGCTTTGCTTAGCGTAAGTGTTATTAAAACAATACCTTGATACTTTTTGGTATCTTTTCAACATTAGTTTTTATGATATACATACCTTTTGTTTGAAGCGGAATCAAAGTATGACTATCAGTGGTTTGCAAAGTATATATGCAATTTCCAATAAGATTATAAACTTCAATATCCACATTACCAACTAAGTTGTACAACATAATTCCCGAAGAAGTTCGAACAGCGTAAATACTTAATTTATCATGACTATCCACATTATTATATACAGTAGTCTGCACTTCAATTCTATTCGACACACCAGCAGAACTTCCTATTGGAGTAACATCGTAGTAATACAGATTGTTTTCTTCTAGATTAGAAATCTGATACGTCAGAACATTTCCAAGCTGAACAGGATAACCATCAATAGAAGTTTTAATCAGAGCATCCTCTTCACTGCTAATATTTATTGAATCAATATAAACTCTTTGTCCCTTTTGAGCTGATAATGTCAATGTTGACTCACCCTGAGTTTGAGGTAAGTTAATGCTATAGGTTTCAAAATTTGGTCCTGTCAACCATGTTGCTAAGGTGCTTCCATTTAGTTTGACTGTTAGGTTTGCATTTGAATCAGTTCCATAACGCTTAGCAACAACACTTAACACTACATCTACATTTGATAAATTTAGATTAGGAATAGAAATAGAACCATCTTTACTGCCAGATGCTAATCTTATTACGCCATCTACCTTATCAGTTACGTAATAATAGACTCCGTCATTACTTTCCCATCCGTTAGGAAGTTGATTTGCTGAGAAATCTTCTGCTATTAATTCTACAGTTTCTGTATCATCACTACTGTCAAGCGTATATACATCTAATTCATAGCCAGTTGCACTTGCGGAAATAGTCCAATTTGCTGTAAATGTATCATAGCTGACATTAGTAGCTGGAAGTGCCATAAAATTATCTGATGAAACAGCTTTCAATACAACTGATTTGCTTGAAATTCCTCCTCCAGATATATTCAAAATAGCATTATGATTGCCTGTAGATAAGGCATTGTATGTTACTTGTAGCACAAAGCCATTTTCAGCATCGCTTTTCGAGATATTGTTTACAGGAATATTGAATAATGAAGCATTATCACCACTAATATTAAGCGCTAAATCACCATTCAAATTATGACCTGTGATAGTTACCTCCAAAGTTGCAGTATGCAGATAAGCAACTGTCTCAAAATTCAACTGATAACCAGCTGTTGGCGTACTTAAATAAGGATAATCAACGGCACCTATAGAGAACGGCTGACCTACTCTATCTCCCCAAAGATGTTCAACTAATTCTGGATAGTCGATAAAAGGATTTCTATTATGTTGAAACTGATAGATAGCATTTGCCCGATTAATTTCCTTTTCGCTAACTGGATCTAATCGACTCCAACTAAGGAGTAGCTCTTTTGCCCACGGTTTCAACATAGGCCAAGTTTCACCTGATTTGATCATAGTGGGAGCACTTGTTCCTGTCCATGATAAATTCTCATAACAAGTGAACATATATAAATAAGCTCGTGCAAAATCTCCTTTATACTCATCTAAGGGTTCGAAGCACATACCGCTATATTCGGTTCCAAAAGTATTGTTACCTACTTTAATAGCGCCATTATTAAAAGTACCACCACTATTTATACCCAAGGGGTAACTTCCACGCGCAGAATTAGCTTGGATGTTTGATGGGTTCAAGTGATAAAGATCCTTGTAGGCATCATTTTTACCTCCACCCCACCAACTTTTAGCAACACTATGTTCTATATTCATTCCTGGTGCTGCTTGACCATTACCTGGAAAATTTACTTTATTGTTAGAGTACATATCCCAAACATGACCATCAGGGTGTAAATCACTTTGCTCAAAGCCCGCCCATGTAGAATTACTCCCACTGCCGTAACTGAGCCTGTTTCCAACCTTTATGATGTTATACAGCGACGTTTTAAGTTCTTTGTTGGATTTTCCAATAGCTGCTTGATAATAACCCTCTGGAATTTGGGCAGAAAGCAGTAATATAAAGCTTTGTACGAATAATAAAAAAGCTAAAGTTGAACTTCTCATATGGTAATTTGTTTTATTGTTGATTGTAAGTTATAAATACGACAACGAAAGTATGACATTTTTTTATTATAATTATACAATTCGGTGAATTAAATGGTCAAAATGGCTAATAAATTCGTAGTTTGACAATAATTCATTATTTTTGTAGTCCGAATAATTCAATTTTTAAAACAAAAAAGATATGTTAAGTTACAAAGAACTTGGTTTAGTTAATACCAAAGAGATGTTCAAAAAAGCATTTGAAGGTGGTTATGCAATTCCTGCATTTAACTTCAACAATATGGAGCAATTACAAGCAATTGTGTCTGCTTGTGTTGAAACAAAATCACCTGTAATTTTACAAGTATCTAGCGGTGCTCGTAAATATGCTAATCAAACTTTATTGCGCTATATGGCTCAGGGAGCTGTTGAATATGCAAAAGAATTAGGGTACAATATTCCTATCGCGCTTCACTTAGACCATGGTGATAGCTTTGAATTATGTAAAGATTGTATAGATAGCGGTTTTTCATCTGTTATGATTGATGGCTCGCATCTACCTTATGAAGAAAATGTGGCTCTTACTAAAAGAGTAGTTGAATATGCTCATACTAAGGATGTTACCGTTGAAGGTGAATTAGGTATTTTAGCGGGTGTTGAGGATGATGTGGTTGCAGAACACCATACATATACTCGTCCAGAGGAAGTGGTTGATTTTGTTACACGCACAGGTGTTGACTCACTAGCGATTTCAATTGGTACTTCTCATGGAGCTAATAAATTTACTCCAGAACAATGTACACGTGATGAGAATGGTATCTTAGTTCCACCTCCATTGCGTTTTGATATTTTGGAAGAAATTGAAAAACAAATACCAGGTTTCCCTATCGTACTTCACGGTTCATCTTCTGTTCCACAAGAATATGTTGCAACCATCAATCAGTATGGTGGTGCGTTGAAAGATTCTATTGGTATTCCAGAAGAACAACTTCGCAAAGCAGCTACTTCTGCAGTTTGTAAAGTGAATATTGACTCAGACGGCCGTTTGGCTATGACTGCTGCTGTTCGTGAAGTATTTGCTAAAAGTCCAGCAGAATTCGACCCACGTAAATACTTAGGTCCAGCTCGCGACGAACTGAAAAAACTCTATATGCACAAAACTGTTAGTGTATTGGGTAGCGCAGGGAAAGCATAAATTTTTAATGTGCCGATATGCCGATGTGCCAATAAGGCTAATATGCCAATGTGCCAATGAAATTCCGACAAGTCGGAACAAGTAGTACGAATAGAATTAATGTGCCGATGCAAATAATTATAGCATCGGCACATTTCTTTAGAATTATTCCATTATTCTAATTATTCTCATCGGCA
>CAYVWK010000072.1:0-6900 GCA_964455235.1 uncultured Paludibacter sp. | reverse complement strand
TTCACATTTTGAGTTAATTTTCCACCGAAAGTATAAGAGATTTTTCCTGTTTCTTCGGATACTACAATACCGATGGCATCCGATTGTTCGCTAATAGCAATAGCAGAGCGATGTCTTAGCCCTAAACGCTTGGGGATTTGTTGCTTTTTAGATACAGGTAATATACAGGAAACCGCATGGATACGTTCTTCTCGAATAATCATGGCACCATCGTGTAGCGGACTGTTTTTGAAGAAAAGATTTTCAATCAAGCGTGAATTGATGTTCGCGTCGATAATCTCCCCAGTAAGGGCATGGTTGTTTAAATCATCTTTCCTCTCGAGGACTATCAAAGCGCCTTCCGAACGAATGGATAGGTTACGGCATGCCAGTACAATTTGTACAATATTGTACTCTGACTCTTCGCTACTTTTTTCCTCATTTCCAAAGACTCTTTTAAGCATTGCATTTAATGCCCACTTTCGTTGAGATCCAACTTTGGAGAACAACCTTTTTATTTCATCCTGAAAAAGAACAATTAAGGCAAAGGTACCAACACTAACGACGCGGTCGAAAATACCACCTAAAAGCTCCATTTTGAATACATAGGAAACTAAAAACCAAACAGCTAGAAAGCTTATCACTCCTAAGAATAAACTCAAAGCTCCAGATCTTTTTAGTAATAAAAACAGCTGATGTAGTAAAATTGCGACTAATACTATATCAATGATGTCTTTTATGCCAATTTGAAATCCCATATGCGTATAGTTTAATGGTTATTTTTGGTATGCTTCAAAAATTTTGATGGTCTCGACTGCTTCTTTTACATCATGCACTCTTAGAATATTAGCACCTCCCATCAGGGCTAACATATTTAAAGCTGTTGTACCATTCAAAGCCTCTTCAGGACTTGTTTGCAGCAAATTATAAATCATAGATTTTCTTGAAATTCCGACTAATAAAGGAGCCTGAATTTGTTTGAAAACAGCTAAGTTTTTCATCAATGTGTAGTTTTGCTCTAATGTTTTTGCAAAGCCAAAACCAGGATCTATAATGACATCTTTTGCACCCAATAGATGAAGTTGAGCAACCCGCTGAGCCAAAATATGCAGCACCTCTGCGATAAGATCCTCATAATCTGTATTTTCCTGCATGTGTTGCGGCGTACCTCTGGTGTGCATCAGTATATATGCAACCTGCAAATTAGCGATGGTTTCAAACATATAAGGATCTAAAGTTCCACCACTGATGTCATTTATCATGTCAACGCCATAATTTTGCACTGCCATACGAGCAACCTGACTTCTAAAAGTATCAATAGAAATAAAAGTATTAGGAAAATCTTTCAAGATAATTTCTAAAGCTTCAGCAATCCGCTTAGTTTCTTCATCCACGGTAATAGCCTCAGCTTGCGGACGTGTAGAATAGCCACCAATATCAATAATAGTAGCTCCATCTGTCAGCATAGTTTCAACTTGTTTTAAGAGATTACGATCTGATCTGTAGCGACTTAAATGGAAAAAAGAATCAGGAGTAATATTGATAACACCCATGACAATAGGGGTGCGCAAATCGTATAATTTACCTTTTGCCTTAAGGGTATAGCCTAATTTATGCATATTATGGATGAGCTTTTAAATATAAATCCGTGCAAATTTAAGAAAATATTATACGAATATATCCTTAAGACCGTTTATTTAAAGATTTTAGAAAAAATATTTTACAGATAAATGAATGTTATTTCCATTATATTTTATTATTTTTGCGCAATTTGATCTTAATAACATACTATTATGCTTAGAGAACTATCTTATGTGGTCTTGTTTTTTGTTGGTTTGAGCTTTGTGTCATGCAATAGCACTAGTAATGGGGTTTGTGTTCAAAGTCCAACAACTGGCTGGCCGTATGACTTTAAAGATAATTATGCCTTCAGAAAAGTAAGAGTTCCTTTAGATAAAACACCCACAAATATGGTGGCAATTCCTGGTTGGACTTTCACTGTGGATGATGTGGATGAATTTGAAACAGTTAATCGAAGGATTCGCCCTAACGAAACTAATATTCGCAGAGATTTGTCTGTGAATAGTTTTTTTATGGATAAATATGAAGTTAGAAATATCGACTGGCGTGAATATCTAACTTGGTTATCAGCAGTTTACGCTTATGTTGACCCAGATAGAATAGAAAGAGCAAAACCTAATATGCGAGCGTGGACTGAAGGGTTGAGCGACAATGAACCTTTTATGTTTAATTACTTTACGCATCCTTCCTTCAATGAATATCCTGTTGTATGTGTAAGTTGGGATCAAGTTTCTGACTATTGCAAATGGAGAACAGATAGATCAACCGAATTTCAATTGATTAAATTTGGCGCTATCAAAGCACCTAATTTTGATTCTATCTCCAACCTTACAACTTTAGACGAAGTTGAGCATGCACTCTTCCATTCAGATCGATTTTTTGCTACTATTGATGATAATCTCTCCAATTCTTGCAGGGGCTTATTTCCTGATTATCGCTTACCTTCGGAAGACGAATGGGAATTTGCAGCTTATGCTCGTCAAAGCTCTGACCCTGAAGGTGCTGTGAAGGTATATCCATGGTCAGAAAAAAATTACGAAGCTTTAAGTAAAACAGGCATTGACCAACAACAAGCACATTATAATCAAAGTCGAACAAATATCCACTCTAATGTGTTTTCTCGTACGGTACCTGTTGGCTCATTTGCTCCCAATGATTTTGGTTTGTATAATATGGCAGGTAATGTAAATGAATGGGTATTAGATAAATATGTGACAAGAGCGGGTAAAAATAAAATTGATAGTGTGGATGTGTTGGATGTATTTCTTCCCGAATATCACAAATCATCCGATAGTCGAGTTTATAAAGGTGGTTCGTGGAAAGATCCTGTTTATTGGTTGCATCCTGCTTCCCGTAGATATCTTGACCGTAGCAAATCTGCGAACGATATTGGTTTTAGATGCGTTACTAACCTGACACCAGAGCCTGGAAGCAACAAACGAACAGGAGTGGTAGGTGGAAATAAACGGAGAACCTGCTGGTAAAACGAATAAAAAACGAATATATATTTAAACCGACTTCGAGCATAAAAACACAGATATGTTCGAAGTTTGTTTTTTGTGATTTCCTCTCTGATTAGAGATTTTTTTATTACTTTTGTTGCTGCTTTGGAAATTTCAACTTGGAGTTGTCCATAGTTATCAAATGATAATCAAGTGCTTTAAGGGATATAATTCAGAACTAAAAAAATTCAATATAAATAGATATGACAAGGACATTAATATCAGATGCGCTCAAAAAAACGGATTTTGGCACTGATGTAAATATTAAAGGTTGGGTGAGAACCCGTAGAGGTAACAAAAACGTTAGTTTTATTGCTGTGAATGATGGTTCAACCATCCATAATATTCAAGTTGTGGTTGATAATGCTCAATTTGGAGAAGAATACCTCAAACCCATTACTACAGGTGCTAGTTTGAGCGTTATTGGTAAGCTCGTTGAGTCGCAAGGTAAAGGTCAGAGCGTTGAAATTCATGCAGATAAAATTGAGATTTATGGCGCTGCCGACCCTGAAACCTACCCTCTCCAAAAGAAAGGTCATACCTTGGAGTTTTTGCGTGAGATAGCGCATCTTCGTCCACGTACCAATACCTTTGGGGCTATTTTTAGAATGCGCCACCATATGTCTATGGCTATTCATAATTTCTTCCACGAAAGGGGTTTTTACTATTTCCACACACCCATTATCACAGCTTCGGATTGTGAGGGTGCGGGTAATATGTTCCAGGTTACAACCCTCGACATGAATAATGTGAAGAGAGATGCTTCTGGAGCAGTGAATTATAATGAGGATTTCTTCGGCAGACAAACCAGCTTGACAGTTTCGGGTCAGTTGGAAGGTGAATTGGCTGCTACCGCTTTAGGTGCTGTATATACTTTCGGCCCGACTTTCCGTGCTGAAAACTCACATACGCCTCGTCACTTAGCCGAATTTTGGATGATAGAGCCTGAGGTTGCTTTCATCGAAATAGAAGAAAATATGCAATTAGCGCAAGATTTTATTCAATATTGTGTGCAATGGGCTTTGGATAAATGCCAAGATGATTTGCAATTCTTGAATGAAATGTATGATAAAGAACTGATTGAAAGATTGAAGTTTGTTGTGGAAAATGACTTCAAACGCTTAACTTATACGGAAGGTGTTGAGATATTGAAACAAGCTGTTGCTGATGGTGTTCAATTTGAATATCCTGTAGATTGGGGCGTGGATTTACAATCCGAGCATGAGCGTTATCTTGTTGAAAAGCATTTCAAAAAACCTGTGATTCTTACAGATTATCCTCAGGAAATTAAATCCTTCTACATGAAGCTTAATGAAGATGGTAAAACTGTTCGTGCTATGGATGTGCTCTTCCCAAAAATTGGAGAAATCATCGGTGGTTCGCAACGTGAAGAGGATTATGAAAAACTAAAAGCTCGCGCTACAGCTATGGACGTACCTCAAAAAGATATTTGGTGGTACTTGGATACACGCCGTTTTGGTACTGTTCCTCACTCTGGTTTTGGGTTAGGCTTTGAGCGATTGATGTTATTTGTAACGGGGATGACGAATATCAGAGACGTAATTCCATTCCCTAGAACTCCTAATAATGCTGAATTTTAGTATTAATATTGATTGATATAGCTATTCAATTTTGAAAAAACACATAAGATGCAAGACAAAAAAACAAATGAATTAGAAAGTGTAGTGGTTCGGTTTTCGGGCGATTCAGGAGATGGAATGCAGCTTACAGGAACGCTATTTTCTAATTTGTCAGCCATTTTAGGCAATGAAATTTCCACTTTCCCAGATTTCCCTTCTGAAATTAGGGCACCGCATGGAACTTTGTTCGGTGTGTCAGGTTTTCAAGTGCACCTAGGCTCGAAAAAAATCTATACACCAGGGGATGATGCCGATGTATTAGTGGCCATGAATCCCGCTGCTTTGAAGGTGAATTACAAGCATGTGAAGAGAAATGGCGTGATTATCTTTGATACAGATGCTTTTGATGCGTCTAATCTTGAAAAAGCAAAGTTTACTACGGATAATCCTTTCGAGGAATTAGGCTTATCAGATACGGTACAGCTGATTCCAGCAGCTCTCACATCGCTTACAAAGGAGAGTCTGGCAGATTTTGGTTTGGATAACAAAACGGCTACCCGAAGCAAAAACATGTTTGCTTTAGGTTTAGTTTGCTGGTTGTTTAACCGCCCGATTGACCAAGCAATGCATTTTCTAACCAATAAATTTGCTTCTAAAGAGGAAATTCTGAAAGCAAATCTAAAAGTGTTGGTAGATGGATTTAATTATGCGAATAATCTGCATCTTGCACTTACTACTTTTTTAGTTGATAAATCAGAGGAAACTCCAAAGGGGAAATATACCAGCATCAATGGCAACAAAGCGACTGCTTATGGTTTGATTGCTGCTGCTGAAAAGGCTGGTTTACCGCTTTTCTTGGGCAGTTATCCTATTACGCCTGCTTCAGATATTATGCATGAATTAGTTTTGCGCCGTGATTTAGGTGTGAAAGTCGTGCAAGCTGAGGATGAAATTGCAGGTATAACTACGGCTATAGGAGCTTCTTTTGCAGGTGCTTTGGCTGCGACTACCACTTCGGGTCCAGGTTTGGCTCTTAAAGGAGAGGCGATTGGCTTGGCTGTTATGGCTGAGCTTCCGCTGGTAATTGTAGATGTGATGCGTGGCGGTCCTTCAACGGGCTTACCTACTAAAACTGAGCAGACCGACCTACTGCAAGCAATGTATGGTAGAAATGGCGAGAGTCCGTTAGTGGTTATGGCTGCTTCATCGCCAGCCGATTGTTTTCAAGCGACTTATATGGCTTCAAAAATTGCATTGGAGCACATGACTCCTGTGATTTTGCTTACAGACTCATTTATCGGCAATGGAGCTTCACTTTGGAAACTACCTAAACTCGCTGATATGCCCGAAATCAAACCGCATTATGTGACTTCAAACATAGAAAATTTCCACGTAAACACACGTGATGAAGAAACTAAAATCCCATATTGGGCTGTGCCTGGCATGGAAGGGTTTGAGCATAGAAATGGTGGTTTAGAGAAATGTTATGACAAAGGGTGCATTTCAACCGACCCAATCAATCATCAGTTGATGGTGGATACGCGCCAAGCAAAGATTGAAAAGATAGCGGATTTTATTCCTGATGTACTGGTTGAGGGTGATGCGAATGCGGAGGTGTTGGTTGTGGGTTGGGGTTCAACCTACGGACATTTAATCAGTGCAGTAAATAATATCAATAAAAGTGGAGAAAAACTCGCTTTAGCGCATTTCAATTATATCAATCCGCTTCCTCAAAATACTGCCGAAGTACTGAAAAAATACAAGAAAGTGGTTGTTTGCGAATTGAATAGCGGACAGTTTGTTTCTATCTTAAGAAACAATATTCCAGGCGATTATCTTCAATACAATAAGGTGCAAGCCCAACCATTCTCTACTTCAGAATTAGAGGAACATTTTAAGACTTTATTAAAATAAACTATCATGGAACCAACTCAAGACATACAATATACAGCGAAAGATTTTAAAAGTGATCAGTTTGTGCGCTGGTGCCCTGGCTGTGGCGATTACTCCATACTCAACTCCATGCAAAAAGTGATGGCTGACTTGGCTGTGGCGCCTGCTAATACAGTGGTTGTTTCGGGTATCGGTTGCTCGTCACGCTTACCGTACTACATAAATAGTTACGGTTTCCATGGTATTCATGGGCGCGGTGCTGCTATTGCAACGGGTGTGAAGGTTGTCAACCCCGACCTGACCGTTTGGCAAATTACAGGCGATGGTGACTGCCTTGCCATTGGTGGTAATCACTTTATCCATAG
>CAYVWK010000071.1:0-10802 GCA_964455235.1 uncultured Paludibacter sp. | reverse complement strand
GGCACAGGTAAGTATAAAGTTGGTGGAAACTATGCTGCCAGCTTGGTTGCAGTGAAACACGCTGCAAAACTGGGCTACTCGAATGTATTTTATTTAGATGCAAAAGAGAAGAAATACATAGATGAATGTGGCGCAGCTAACTTTTTTGGTATCAAGGATAACACCTATATCACACCGCTTTCTAACTCCATTTTGCCATCTATTACAAATGATAGCTTGATGATTTTAGCAAAAGAAATCGGTTTAAAAGTTGAAAGACGTGAAATTCCTGTTGAAGAATTAGCTACTTTTGAAGAAGCTGGAGCATGTGGAACAGCTGCTGTTATCAGTCCGATTGAGCGCATTGATGATTTTGACACCCAAGAGTCCTATGTATTTTCTAAAGATGGAAAACCTGGCCCGATTTGCGACAAGCTATACCATAAGTTGCAAGCTATTCAATATGGTGATGAACCTGATTTACACAACTGGATTACCATCGTATAAATCAGGAGACATCCATATTTAGCAAGAAAAAGTAGATTTATTAGGAGGTGATGTGCAAATTCTAAATTGATAGAATTTGCTGCACGCCTATTAGCTCTTCTGCAACTTGTTTATTAATTTTAACTGCTTTAGTAAGAGACACTTGCGTAATTTTATCATCCACAATTCCAATCATCACATTGCGCAAACCATCTAAGAGTGCATCTATAGCTGCCACCCCCATCCTACTTGCAATAATACGGTCGAAAGCGGTAGGTGAACCACCTCTTTGCATGTGTCCTAAAATAGAAACACGAACATCAAATTCGGGATATTCTCTGCGTAAACGTTCAGCTAAGCCATAAGCACCACCTGTTGCATCGCTTTCTGATACTAAGACAATGCTGCTATTTTTAGATTTTCTAAAACCATTATGAATCAATTCGCGCAACTGATCGACTTGAGTTTCCCTTTCAGGGATGATAGCAGCTTCAGCACCAGCAGCTAAAGCACTGTTCAATGCCAAAAAACCAGCATCGCGCCCCATCACCTCTATAAAAAATAAACGCTCATGTGAATTAGCAGTATCACGAATTTTATCAACTGCATCAACAATGGTGTTTAGGGCAGTGTCGTAACCTATTGTGGAATCCGTACCATACAAGTCATTGTCGATAGTTGCAGGTATTCCAACTACAGGGAAGTTAAATTCACCTGATAACATTTTAGCTCCATGTAAACTACCATCACCACCTATCACAACCAAAGCATCTATACCTTCTTTTTTCAGATTTTCATATGCTTTAGCTCTACCTTCGGATGTAGTAAACTCCTCACTACGAGCTGATTTCAGAATAGTCCCTCCTCTTTGAATGATATTACTAACATCTTCAGTATGAAACTCCCTAATATCACCTGTCATCAAACCAGAATAACCTCTATAAACAGCCTTTACTCTAATATTATTAAAAATAGCTGCCCGCGTTACCGAACGGATAGCCGCATTCATGCCTGGAGCATCACCTCCTGACGTTAAAATTCCGATACAATTAATTGATTGTCCCATTTAATGTGTGTTCTTAAAAAATGAATCTATACTATGTGTAAAACTACAAATTTACGATTTGCTTAGTATGTCTGCTACCTCTTCCATCAACCATTGTGGTGTGGAAGTCGCACCGCAGATACCTATTTTTTTAGATTTATCTAACTGCAAATCAAGCACTTCTAATGGCTCAGAGATAAAATAGGTATTAGGATTAACCGATTTACAATGTTGATATAATACCTTGCCATTTGAGCTCTTCTTGCCACTGACAAATAGTACAATATCGTTATTTTGAGCAAACTCGGTCAGATTAGGAACTCGATTTGAGACTTGGCGACAGATCGTATCCGTATAGTCAAATTCAACATTCAAGTTTTTCTGAGTATTGATATTTTGAATCAAGCTATTAAAACCATCCAAAGATTTAGTCGTTTGAGAAAATAATTTGATACTTTTATTCATATCAATTTTAGATAAATCAGCCTCATTTTCAACCACGATAGCCTTTCCATCCGTCTGCCCCAGCAAACCATTTACCTCTGCATGCCCCACTTGTCCGTATATAACTACCTGAGCATCATCATCTTCAACACTACTATATGCATTCTTAACCCTTGATTGAAGTTTCAATACAACTGGGCAAGAGGCATCAATTAAAGTAATGTTATTTTTCTTTGCAATTTCGTAGGTGGAAGGTGGTTCGCCGTGCGCGCGAAGCAAGACTTTCACATTTTGAAGTTTCTCAAATTGTTCATGATTAATTGTTACCAATCCCATATGTTCCAATCTTTCAACCTCCTTGCTATTATGCACAATATCCCCTAGACAGTAAAGAACTCCATCATCAGCCAGCTCTTCTTCTGCCTTTTTGATGGCACGTACCACTCCAAAACAAAATCCAGATTTTTTATCTATTTCAATATTCATTATAAATCCATTTAATTTAAAATGAAGATTATCAAGCTTTTAAAGCAGCCTCAAAATACTTCATTAATAAAGCTTGTTGCTCTTCAATAGTCATATTACCATTATCTATCAAAATCGCATCAGGTGCTTGTTTAAGCGGACTTTCCTTTCTATTCTGATCGCGGTTATCGCGTTCTTTCACATTAGCAAGCACTTCATCATAAGACACCTGCTCACCCTTTGCTAAGAGTTCGTCCATGCGGCGTTGCGCACGAATTTCAGGCAAAGCAATAAGGAAAATTTTTAATTCAGCTTCGGGAAAAACCACTGTTCCAATATCACGACCATCCATTACTATTCCTTTAGAAACACCCATAAGTTGCTGTTGACGAACGAGTTCCCTCCTTACAGAAGCCAAAGTACTCACACGACTCGCACCATTCGACACCTCTAAAGTTCGGATTGCATGTTCTACATTTTCACCATTCAAATAAATTTCAGCTTTACCTAATCTATTTAATTTAAACTCCAGATGAATTTGCTGAACATGTTTTGCAATCATTTCTTCATCCATGAATTGCTCGTCCATCCAGCCATTTCTCATACAAAAAAGAGAAACAGCACGATACATAGCACCTGTATCGACGTAGATATAACCCACATCATGTGCTAATTGTTTAGCCATGGTGCTCTTACCACAAGAAGAAAATCCATCAATGGCAACGATAATCTTTTTCATAAGGAGATTTTAAAGTCTGAATTCATCCAAAGGCACACTAATAGAGAAAAGATAGGCAGAATTACCTACTTGAAATTGGCTCATAGCAAATCCTACATGAAAATGACTAATTTTGATCCCTCCACCAAAAGAAAAACCTGTCACACTTTTAAAACCATCCATTTTTAACTCCTGATGGCGACGGTGATTATAGGATGCGGCAAGGTAGAAGTTTTTACCTGGCAAAAATTCTACACCAATAATGGTATGACGGAAAAAATTATCAATGAAATTCACCTTTGGAACTAAATCTTGATGATCATATTCGTGCAATGAATTATCGTTATTAATATAAGATATACGCCAATCATGCAAATTATACATGGTAAAGGAAAAACGGAGAGGAGCATGTTTAAGCTTCTGACTTACACCAAGTTGAATATCAAAAGGAAGAGGCTCATAATGTTGCCCATTTGTATCTCTATAATAACCTTTAAATTGAGCACCGATATTTCTAAAAACCAAACCAGTTGAGAAAAGCTCATCTTTAGATTTATAACTCAGACCCAAATCAAGTGCAAAACCGAAGGAAGTATATCTTTCATAAGCAGAATAAACAGGCTTTAACGTAGCACCACCATATAAATTATCTATAATACTTCTACTGTAAATTAAACTCATAGAAATATCTTTAGCAGTAAAACTCCCTAAAATCTCATTATATTCATTCGTTTCTTTAAAGCTCCCATAATCAACATATTGCACACCAATTGCGAAGTTATTTTCACCATAAGAGCGACTATAAATTGCCGAACCAAATTTAATATCAGCTAAGTAATTTGCCATATTCAAACCTATCATATTATGCGTTTTCTTGTTTAAAACGGACGGATTTAGAAGGCTGAAATTAATATCATTGTCTGAGAGAGAAACATTCTTTCCTCCTAAGGCAGCCATGCGAGACGACACAGGCAAATCGAGAAACTGGAAAACTCCCTCACCAGCATATAGTGAAGCTGGAGCAACACAAGATAGGCAGATAAAAATTCTATATAAATACTTTTTCATTTAATTCAAATGTTCAATAAATAAGCACTAAGCTTTAAAAACCTACAAAGATAAAATATTTTAGAGACTATAATACTATTTCAAACTTGCATATTGACTAATTAACGTATTTTTCTCAGAAAATTTCATTTGATATCAAATAAACAAGAATATTACTCTAATAAAGATACAAATAGTAACAAAAACAATTTTTTTACTGTATTCATCTTAGAATTAAAAAAAAAATCGTACATTTGCCAAACTGAAAAATAAACATAAAACTGCTATATGATGGACATTAAAAAATCATCCAATGCTTCATTAGAAAACAAAAAATCCATTTTTATTTTGATGGGATTTGTTGTGGCTTTATCGCTGATTTACATTGCTTTAGAATGGACTAAGCATGAAGTTACAATCTATGAGACTGTATCATTTGAGATTGAGGAAGAAGAAGAAATTGAAATTATTACGACGGCTGAAGAGTTGCCTCCACCCCCTCCACCTGAAGTTCCAGAGGTGGTTGAAGTGTTAAATGTGGTAGAAGACGACGTAGAAACGGCTGAAATCGTAATCGATACAGAAGATGACAAGGATAAACAAGTTGTTATTCAAGCTCCTGTTCAACCTGCTAAAGTAGAAGATGAGGAGACTGAAGTTGTATTTATGGTAGTAGAAACTATGCCTTCATTCCCTGGTGGTGATGCTGCGCTATTCAAATATTTAAGTGATAATATTAAATATCCTGTTATCGCACAAGAAAGTGGTGTACAAGGTCGTGTAATTTGTCAATTCGTGGTAAACCGAGACGGCTCAATCGTTGATATTGAGGTAGTTAGAAGTGTTGACAAAAGCTTGGATGCTGAGGCAGTACGTGTTATCAAAAGTATGCCTAAATGGTCGCCAGGTAAACAACGCGGTAAATCTGTTCGTGTAAAATACACTTTACCAGTGAACTTCCGCCTGCAATAAAAGGGTTTTATCCGGTTCCACCAACGGTCAACCGGTTATGACAATAACATACTAAAACCGTTTGGTTATTTACCAAGCGGTTTTTTTACATTAATTTTTAATATATACTTCTCTATGCATATAGAAGAAAAAGTAAACATCAATGAAGAAAGGGCTGTTTTGGTTGGTTTGATTACGCCAGAACAAGACGAAGAGCGCGCTCAAGAATATATAGAAGAATTGGCATTTTTAGCCGAAACCGCTGGTGCTCAATCTGATAAATTCTTCTTCCAAAAGCTTGATCATGCTAATCCGCGTACGTTTGTAGGCACGGGAAAGCTACAAGAAATCAAGACTTATATTACTGAAAAGGAGATTGAATTGGTGATTTTTGATGATGAACTCACGCCAACCCAGCTACGAAATATTGAAGCTGAACTAAAGGTATTGGTGCTTGATAGGACCAATCTCATCTTGGATATTTTTGCAAAACGTGCACAGACAGCCAATGCTAAAACACAGGTGGAGTTAGCACAGTTGCAGTATTTACTGCCTCGTTTGACCCGTATGTGGACGCACTTGGAGAGGCAGCGCGGTGGTATTGGCATGCGTGGTCCAGGTGAAACACAAATCGAAACTGACCGTCGTCTGATTCTAAATAAGATTTCTCTTTTGAAGAAAAACCTACAAAGCATTGATAAACAAATGGCTACTCAGCGCAAGAATAGAGGTAAGCTCATACGTGTTGCTTTAGTTGGCTATACCAATGTGGGTAAATCTACCATCATGAATATGTTGAGTAAATCGGAGGTTTTTGCTGAAAATAAATTATTCGCTACTTTGGATACGACTGTAAGAAAGGTAATCGTAGATAATCTCCCATTTTTATTAACTGATACTGTGGGTTTTATCAGAAAGCTACCTCATAACCTGATAGAGTCTTTTAAATCTACGCTGGATGAGGTGCGCGAAGCTGATTTGCTAGTACACATAGTCGATATTTCACACCCCAACTTTGAAGAACAATTGGAGGTAGTCAATCAAACTTTGAAAGAAATTGACCCAACTGAGAAGCCTACTATTTTGGTTTTCAATAAGATAGATGCGTTCTACTATATTCCCAAAGAAGAAGATGACTTATCCCCTATCAAAAAAGAAAATATTAGCTTGGAGGAATTACAGAAAACTTGGATTTCTAAGCTGCATGATGACTGCATTTTTATATCTGCAAAAGATAAAATCAATATAGAGAATTTGAAGGAGCTGTTGTATGAACGAGTTAAAACACTTCATATTGAACGCTATCCTTATAATGATTTTCTATTTCAGAAATACGAAGAATAAAATGACTATCTATTTCGTTAACAAAGATTTAGCAATATGAAAGAATATCGTCAACTTACTAAAGAAGAAATTTCATCTTTAATTTCTCAAGGATGCTCCTCTGATAATTGGAACGACATAAGCGTAGTTGAAGCATTTACTGTGGAAAACTGCATAAATGTTCAGTTTTCTGGAAAAATCAAATTAGGCTCTTTTCAGAAAAAGATTGAATTGCCTGGAGGTTTGAAGAAAAACAGTGGATTATATAATTGCTGTCTTCATAATTGCACAATAGGCGACAATGTTTTCATTGATAAAGTACATAATTATATTGCCAACTATATAATTGATGATAATTGTTTTATCGATAATATCAACTTATTATTAGTTGATGGTGTGTGCTCTTTTGGTAATGGAGTGAAAGTACCCGTTATGAATGAAGGTGGTGGACGAGAGATTTCCATTTTTGACAATCTTTCTGCACCTTTAGCCTATATCCAAACCTTGTATCGACATCGTAAGACGGTGATTCACAACATACAAACCATGATTGAGCAGTATGCTAAATCACAAGAATCGGCTATGGGATATATCGGGCAAAACGTAAAATTGACGAATTGCGGTACTGTGCAAAACGTAAAAATTGGGTCGTACGCGGTAATTGAAGGTGCATCCATCTTAGAAAATGGGAGTATTAATAGCAATCAAGAAGCACCAGTGAAAATTGGGTCAGGTGTAAAATGCAGAAACTTCATATTAAGTTCAGGCGTTGAAGTGCTTGATTCGACCTTGATTTCACGCTGTTTTGTCGGACAAGGATGCTTTATGTCAAAGCACTATTCGGCTTTAGACTCCTTATTTTTCTCGAACTGCCAAGGAATGCACGGCGAGGCAACAGCTATTTTTGCAGGACCTTACACCGTTTCACATCATAAATCAACTTTATTGATAGCTGGGATGTTCTCTTTTTTGAATGCAGGAAGCGGTTCAAACCAGAGTAATCACATGTATAAATTAGGTCCTATTCATCAAGGAATATGTGAGCGAGGAGCAAAAACCACCAGTGATTCGTACTTATTGTGGCCTGCTAAAATTGGAGCATTTACTTTGGTGATGGGGCGACACATCAAACATTCAGACACATCAGATTTACCATTTTCATACTTAATTGAGAATGCTTCTGAGAGTTATTTAGTCCCAGCCGCTAATTTACGGACAGTTGGAACTATACGTGATGCACAAAAATGGCCAAAGCGTGATAATAGAAAAGATAGTCGTAAATTAGATCCTATCAACTTTAATTTACTGAGCCCTTATACCATTCAAAAGATGATGAAGGGGATGGAAGTTCTAAAAAATTTACAGCAAATTTCAGGTGAAGCGACGGATTCTTATGTCTATAATAATTGTATCATTAAAAATTCAGCTCTAAAGACAGGATTAGAATTATACAATATTGCTATCGTTAAATTCTTAGGTAACTCATTGATTAGTAGATTAGGAGATAAAACTTATCAAAGCATAGAAGCAATTCGTGAAAGGTTACAACCCGATACTCCCAATGGTAGTGGCGAATGGATAGATTTATCTGGTCTGATAGCTCCAAAAGGTAAAATTGACGATTTGCTTACTTTAATTGAAGATAATCAACTGAATTTGAATGATATACAAAATTCATTCGAAGAGATGCATCAAATGTACTACAGTTACGAATGGACATGGGCAAAAGATAAATTAGAGGTTTATTGGCAAAAATCCATCGATGAAGTCAGCTGCGAAGACATCATTTCAACCATTACAAGTTGGAAGAATTCTGTAGTAAAATTAGATGAATTGATTTATGCTGATGCCAAAAAAGAGTTTGATTTGAACTCAAAAACAGGTTTTGGAGTAGATGGAGATGAGACTCAAAAACAAGAAGATTTTGAATCTGTACGTGGTAGGTTTGACAATAATCCCTTTGTATTAGCGGTTTTGGAACATATTAAAGTCAAAACTGAATTAGGAAATAATACAATAGAAAGAATTAAATGCAATGATAACTAAAATATAAAATTCAATAATATGCTCAACTTTAATTTTTATAGTCCGACTTTTTTTGTTTTTGGAAAAGATCGTGAAAATGAAGCTGGTAAATTAGTAAAAAACCATGGTGGAACTCGTGTTTTGATACATTATGGAGGAGGTTCTATCGTAAAAAGTGGTCTTTTAGATAGAGTAAAAGCCTCTTTAGAAAAGGAAGCGATTTACTTTGTAGAATTAGGAGGAGCTGTTCCTAATCCTCGTAGTGGCTTGGTTTATAAGGGTATAGAACTTTGTAAAAAAGACAACATCGACTTCATTTTAGCGATTGGAGGAGGTAGTGCTATTGATTCAGCAAAAGCCATTGCGATTGGAGCTGTATATGAAGGTGATTTCTGGGATTTCTTTACTGGAAAACGTATAGAAAAAGCATTACCTGTGGGTACTATTCTGACGCTAACTGCCGCTGGTAGTGAAGGTTCAAGTAGTGCGGTGATTACCCATGAAGATGGTATGCTGAAGCGTGGTTTGGGTAGCAATCTCATTCGTCCTGTTTTTTCTATCTTGAATCCTGAACTTACTTACACCCTACCACCCTATCAAACTGCTGCAGGTGCTGCGGATATGATGGCGCATATCATGGAGCGTTATTTCACTAATACAAAGGGAGTTGAACTCACAGATAGGTTGTGTGAAGCTGTAATGCTAACTATCATAAAAGAGATTCCTATTGCGTTGAAAGACCCTACTAATTATGAAGCTCGAGCTAATTTGATGTGGGCTGGCATGGTGGCACATAATGATAGTTGTGGTGTGGGACGAGAACAAGATTGGGCATCGCATAAAATTGAGCATGAGCTATCTGCTTTATATGATGTAGCGCATGGTGCAGGTTTAGCTGTGATTTTTCCAGCATGGATGAAATATGTAATGCAGCATGATATTTTACGTTTTGCGCAGTTTGCCGTAAGAATTTGGGGTTGCGAAATGGACTTTGAAAATCCTGAAAATACAGCTAAAGAAGGTATCAAACGTTATGAGCAGTTTATGCAATCCATTGGAATGCCTATTCGTTTAGGCGAATTGGGTGCAAAAGTGGAAGATATTCCTTTGTTAGTTGAAAAATTAGGTTTGAAAGATAAAACCTTAGGATTCTTTGTAAAACTAACAGAAGAAGATATCTATAAAATTTATGAATTAGCTATATAATCAGACAATGAACTCTAAGTACCTGCATATTACATCCAAAGAAATCAATACACAGATTAAACTTCCAGCTTCTAAGAGCATCAGCAATAGAGCATTGATAATCAATGCTTTGTCATATAGTCCGTATGATATTGAAAACCTATCCGATTGTGATGATACGGAGGTAATGGTGAAAGCATTGGATTCCAACGATACCCATTTTGATGTAGGAGCAGCTGGAACTTCCATGCGGTTTTTAACAGCTTTTTTAGCTAAAACGGTGGGAGAATGGACGATTACAGGTAGTGAAAGGATGAAAGAACGTCCAATTAAACTCTTAGTTGATGCGCTCAATAGCTTGGGAGCTAAGATAGAGTATATTGAAAAAGAAGGTTATCCGCCATTGAAGATTTATGGTAGTGCACTTGTAGGTGGTGAAATCAGGATGAGTGGCGGTATTAGCAGTCAGTATATTTCCGCTTTGATGATGATAGCGCCCTTTATGCGTGATGGTTTGAAGTTAATTTTAGAGGGAGAAGTGATTTCAACTCCTTATATCTATATGACTATCAAGATGATGCAAGATTTTGGGGTAAAAGTTGAATTTGAGAAGAATATCATCACGATAGTACCTCAAAATTACCAACCCATTAGATATACAGTAGAATCTGATTGGTCGGCAGCATCTTATTGGTATGAGGTTTTATCCATTTTAGGAAAGGGTGAAATTCTTTTAGAAGGATTGCAAGCTCATAGTTATCAAGGTGATAGCAAAGTTGCTGAACTGTTTGAGAGTTTAGGAGTTCAAACAGAATATGTAAAAGAAGGGGTGATTTTAAAAACGACGAATCAATATTGTTCAAAATTTGAATATGATTTTGTGAACCAGCCTGATTTAGCACAAACTTTTGCTGTAACCTGCTGTCTGAAAGACATTCCCTTCTATTTTAAAGGTGTACAAAGTCTAAAAATCAAGGAAACAAACCGAGTAGAAGCTTTGATTGTTGAACTGAAAAAATTAGGGTTTATAGTCTATGAACCTGCAGAAGGACATTTAGCATGGGACGGGCAAAAGGTAAAAATTGACGATTTGCGTACCCCTTCGATTGCCACTTACCACGACCACCGCATGGC
>CAYVWK010000070.1:0-10954 GCA_964455235.1 uncultured Paludibacter sp. | reverse complement strand
TTTACAAATTTTAGCTTATGCTTATTTTCATTCTTCAAACATAGCACCTCAGTGCTGACACTGCGAAACTCTGTGTTCCTTTACATTGTGAGCGTAGCGAACAATCCTAAAAACAAATTACGAGGCGATCACTTCTTCCTTTTCATCTTATTTTGGTAAAACCGCAAGAAGACAGTCATCTTTCCAAGAAGACTCATTTTTAGATTATATGGCAGTATATCTCCCATTTTTATGGCAGCATACATCAGATTTCCATAAATAACGATTGGATAGGTTTTTATAAATGTAAAGATAGAGGTGTGCGTGTGTTTTTTCTCATAACCGGCTATTGCGGCCCACTTCCCCACCACACAATCGAGCTCTTTAACCTGCTTATCGGATAACTTTGTTTTCCACAAACCGATTCGAGATTTATTCACGGGATTCATCAAACTGGCATGATATTTCTCCATCTCCTGACCATGAAATTTCTTCGCAGTATCGGAAGTCGCAGAAAATTCAAGCACCCTTTCAATAACCGGGATATTCAGAAACTCACAAAATTGCTTTAAATATTTATCCGGAGCCGCCACAAAATCTTCATACCTGAAGAGCAGGCTTCTGGTGGGATATTTCTTTATAAATCGCTCGGTATCACGCACAAAATACTTCCATCTCCATCCAATTAGTGCGGGGATATCGGCCTCAAAATCCACGCGGCTCATGGAGAAAAAATGGTCGCGGTAATCACGGTAGATAAATAAAAACTTTGCCTGAGGATATATTTTTGCCAGACGTTTTATATATAATGTAAAATAAGGGTTTTTATCACCATATAGCAGGATTTCATCTTTAGGATAGATGGAGTCATACGATGCATAGACAATACTTATTAATTCATTTACCGAATGTGTTCCTGTCAGCTGTAGTAACTGGTTTTTAAGCTGATCTCTGTCTATTGTCCATTCATCAAAATACTGGAAAGAAACAAGATCATCATAAAATGAAAGGATCTTCTCATGAGTCCAATGTGTAATCTTTCCATATTTCCCATATATACTAACAATAAAAGGGCTTTCAATGGGGATAATCACATTGGGGTGTGCATCGAATAGCATGCGAATAAGGGTAGTTCCTGAACGGGGTCTGCCGATGATAAAAAAGAAAGGTGTCTGCTTGCTAGTCATAATATTTACTTCTAAAACGTTTGATCCACTGCGAAACTGACATAAAATCTGCCCTGGAATAGGAGAAAAGTGTTTTTACAGTTATTCCTGTTATACGTGAATAAGCGAGAACAATGCCCACTGAGCCGACAAAATAACTAATATTAGTAGCCCACGCAGCACCTTTAGCGCCATAATCGGGGATAAGAACAAAGTTCAGTATAACATTTAATACTAAAGCAAAAGAAAATATCACCGCCGATATACCTGGTTTTCCCATACCGGAAAGCTGACCATTAAGGACACGAAAAGCCATAAAAAACAATATACCGGGTAACAGCCAAATAATCAGACTAACAGAGCCCATAAATTCCTGCCCAAAAAACAGTGGTACCACAAAAGAAGATAACACACCAACAAGAATTGATACAAACAGTCCCACAACCAGAGTAAGTCGCAATAAACGGGCAGTAGTAATAGTGATTTGCGCTGAGTTATCAGTGTTAGCAGTACGGCTCATAACTACAATACCAATGGCAGAAGGCAACAACCACAGCTGTTCAGTGATTTGAGCAGCAAGCCCATAGTA
Organism: uncultured Paludibacter sp.; assembly: GCA_964455235.1. Lineage (GTDB taxonomy): Bacteria > Bacteroidota > Bacteroidia > Bacteroidales > Paludibacteraceae > Paludibacter. The sequence continues at coordinate 9,220 of CAYVWK010000070.1, read as the reverse complement.
ACCAGTCTCGGCAGCACTTCCAATACGATTGAGAATAAGCATATCCACCCGAAGATTCATTTGTATAACAACAAAACTAAGGGCAAAAACGGAGCCTTTTAAAAGTAGTTCACGAAGAACGGTTTTATCAAAATCCAAAGTAACACTATATCTCTTTCCAAGTAATATAGCATAAAAAGTAGCAATAATAGCGTTTGACAAGGTGTAACCTATGACAGCTCCGGTGATGCCCAAAGGAATAATTACCGTAAAAAGTAAGACAATAATCACATTGAGCACCAAGGGAGTCCAGTTAAGGATATTAGCATTTCGAATATCCTCAGCTCCCAGCAAAATCCCACCAAAATATACTATTGCCAGCTTAAAGGGTATCACAGCCAAAATCAAGTAAACAAACAAGGATTCAAAATCAGGGTTATGATATAATTTGAATGAAATCCATGAAAGAGTCACTCCCGCTAGTGAAGCAAAAATAAGAAGGAGATATACTGCGGAAGCAATTTTGGAAATACTGTATTTTTTTTCTCCGATTTGGAACAAAGCAGAGCGCCGGATGCCCATTTGTACAAAACCAACAGAAATAAGAGGTATCACGAGCAGCGTGGAATAAAGACCAAAATCTTCAGGACCAAGCGTACGTGTTAGAATCACATAGATAGCCAGAGAAGCAAAAAGAGAAATCACATGAGAGGTGAAGACTCCGCCGATATCGCGGAAATAGCTTCGGTTTGTCACGGTTGATATTTTTTACAAAGAAACAAAAAAAAACCAGCAAAAAATTTACTTCGCCAATGAAAAGCTAATTTAGCAAAAAAACTACCTTTGCAACAAAGCAGGCTTATCAATGAAGATTCCATTTAATAAACCACATTTTACGGGTACAGAGCAGCGATATCTTATACAGGCTGCCATGAAGGGGCGTTTTTCAGGCAACGGACCCTATACAAGGGAAGCTCAAACGCTTTTCCAACAACGCTATGGGATACAAAAAGCCCTACTCACTACCAGTTGTACCGACGCCTTGGAGATGATGGCGATCCTTTTTAACATACAGCCCGGAGATGAGATTATTATGCCATCCTACACCTTTGTATCGACGGCAAATGCTTTTGTTTTAAGAGGAGCTAAAATCATATTTGCCGACAGCATGGCCAATCACCCCAACATGGATCCAGATAAGTTGGAGAATCTTATTACACCGCGCACAAAAGCTATTGTGGTTATGCACTACGGCGGCGTTGCAAACGACATGAATCGCATTATGTTACTGGCTGAGCGTTATAATCTTCTGGTTGGTGAAGATGCAGCACATGCAATAGATGCAACATATAAAGGGAAACCATTGGGCACGATTGGCAACCTGGGGGCTTTATCATTTCATGAAACAAAAAACATCATCACCGGTGAAGGAGGCATGTTGCTAATTAATGATAAAAGATTCATAAAGCGTGCTGAGATCATTTGGGAGAAAGGCACCAACAGGGCGGCATTCCAACGCGGCGAGGTTCAAAAATACGAATGGGTTGACTATGGCTCATCTTTTCTTCCTTCCGATCTTGTGGGTGCATGCTTGTGTGCTCAGATGGAATATGTCGACGACATTCAGGAAAAACGAATCCATCATTGGAAAAGCTATCACGAAGGGTTTCAAGCTCTTGAGGCAGATATCAAAATTGGGCTACAGGAAATTCCGGAATATGCAAGTATTAACGGGCATCTCTATTATCTTATCACAGAAAGCGCCGAAGAGAGGGATAAACTGCTTGCTTATCTCAAAACAAGAGGTATTAATGCTGTCTTCCATTACCTTACACTGCATAACAGTCCATACTACAAAAACAAGCATGACGGTCGCCTCTTACCCAATGCGGAACGATTTTCTGACTGCCTTATTCGATTACCGATGTATTATGGTCTTACCACTCAGGACATTGATTATGTCATTAACGCGGTTAAATCCTATTACAAATAATAATATCAGAGAATTTGTATTTATAGATGTTTTGTTCATTTATAGCATATAAAGAGTTGCCGTCGAGCAAAATTATATGCATTATACGTATTATAAACAAAAAGTAAACAGATAAAAAATGCATGGGTAAGCAGAAGGTGAGCTGGAGGGGAATGCTATTAACCCTTTCAAAGGGCTTCAAACCACTTCAAAGGGTTTTAAAGGGTCAGTATCCCAACCCGCTGAGCATACCTCCTTCAGTCTGCATCCGTTTCCTAAGCCCCGGAGCCAGCAGGTTGACAATAAATTTTCAGAGTTAAAGATCAAAGCTCAAACTCTAAGGATCCTACTACTTAATATCAATACAAGCATTTTGTTACCCTATGAAAAGAAACTTTTTTTTCTCGCAACCAATCTGCTAATCTCTAAAAAAAATACCGCACTCTGTTTTTATCAAAATTCTAGCAAGAAAATATATCCTGGCTATTGAAAACTTCCAAAGAAAAAAGAAAAAAACCAAATGATCCAAGCGAAGAGCTACTTCAATTCAGAACCCTTGCTCTCTATCATCATAAGAAGATCATTCAGCAGGCTAACCTCAAAAAGATCCTGAGCCAAAATTTTAATTCCGAATTCTTTATCTAAATCCGCTTCGAGTTCAATGGCAGTAATCGAATCAAAAGGATAACAAGTCACTGGCTTATAAAAATCTATCCTCGAAACCGGGATCTTCATCTTCTTTTCAATCCAGTTTTGAAACCATACTTTATAACCTAGCGTCCTGTATTCCTGGTTTTCCTCCTCTAAGAGAGTCTCTTCCCACCATTCACCAACAACATTTAGCCTATTCTGCAAAAACTCTTGTTTACATGCTCTGCGTTGTATCTTACCGCTGGTAGTTTTAGGGATACTCATGGTACGTATAAGAATGATAGCATATGGTAATAGTTCAAACTCACGGAATATAGCCTCACGAATCCTGGTTGTCACATCTGTTTCATCGAGGTTATGTAGCGATGTGCGTCGCATTTCTGCAATCACAACCAGCTTTTCTTTATCGTCAACTTCAATTGAGAATGCAGCTGTATTTCCAGCTTGGATGCCTTTATGACTCAACTCTACAGCCAGTTCTATATCCTGTGGATAATAGTTGGCACCATGGATTATTATAAGATCTTTTATGCGCCCGGAAATGTATAGATTGGTGTCAAAATAAAAGCCCAAGTCTCCGGTACGCAAAAATGGGCCTTCTCCTGTTGATGCAATGTAAGCTTCAAAGGTTTGTTTTGTTAACTCCGGTTTATTCCAGTACCCTTTAGCTATAGAGGTGCCGGAAATCCATATCTCTCCAACCACATTATCCTCACACTCTAGCAATGTCTCTGGATCGACAATTTTAACAACCATATCATACTTGGATTTTCCTACACTGGCTAGAGTTATACCATTTTTTGCATCAGCATTGATAACCTTGACAGTATTTTTCTGATAATCCTTTTTATCTATTGTTATATAAATGGGGGTTTCTTTAATGCTATTTCCACAAACTACTAGCGTCGTTTCAGCCATTCCATATGTTGGATATAGAGATGTTTCTTTAAGGTTAAAATTTTTAAACGCCTGATAAAAACTGTCATAAGTAGACTTTCTAACCGGTTCTGCTCCGCTGTATAGTGTAACTATAGAGCTCAAATCTAAATTTTGTTTTTCACCTTCAGTTACAGCATTGGCAAGCAGTTCATATGCAAAATCCGGAGCTCCTCCCATGGTTCCTTTATACTTTTGAAATGCTTTTAGCCATCGTATTGGTTTCTGAATGAAGGTTACAGGAGGCATTAGAACACTGTAATATTGCGAATATGCTCCACTTAAAACACCAAAAACAAGTCCCATGTCGTGAAAAACGGGGAGCCAATGTACAGCAGTGGAGGTATGATCTAGCGTATAGAGATCCTTTATATGCTGACAATTGGCAAGCAGGTTTCTGTGGCTTACCATAACCCCTTTAGGTGACCCCGTTGAGCCACTCGTGTATTGTAAAAAGGCTATATCATCAATACCAGGCTTGTAGTCCCTATATATCAAGTTTTTTTCCATGATTCTCTCATGCGTATCCCAAGTGATGTCATTCATCCAGCTCTCTTTAGTAAAGCTCTTTTCTATACGTGGGAAAATCTCATTTGTGGTGATTACGAGCTTTGCATACGAATCATCAATAATATTCTTTAATCTCAGCAATGAGCGATTTATCTTTGGTGGATAGGCCGGAATTGCAATAGCTCCGGCGTACAGGCAGCCCCAGAACGCAATAATAAATGAATAGCTTTGTGGATAAAGCAATAGCACGCGTTCCCCTCTCAAACCCTTCTCCTGAAGATAGGCACCATAACATCTTGCATATTCATCCATCTCCTTCCAGGTGATATGAAACGCATCATTCTCACCATCATTCAAATAGGTATAAATCCTTTTTTGCGGCTGCTTTTGTGATACGATTTGCAATGTATCTACAAGGCTACTATAGGGATAATTGGGAAAGCTTTTGGTATCTTTATTTTTTGTTTTTCTCTTCGAAAATAATGCAGACATATTAATTGGGCTCGAATTATATAATTATGTAATAGCAATGCAAATGTACATTTCTGAACCTTGATTTCAAAATGTACAAATCTTCTACGAGGACTTGCTTTTCTGTTTGCTCTTACCACTAAGCCTGTTGTAAATACAAATAAAATGTGGCACAATATGTTCCAGTATATATCGTATAAATCGAGGGAAACGATCAGTATTTCTCATGAAGAAAAACACCATCTTACCATAAATAAGAATAGGCTGCTGACGCAACAAAAAAAACAAGCTAAACCGGGTGTAACGACGATTATATCCAGCTTCATCGGCAACATTACCTGCTACCATATCTGCAGCTTTAATCTGCTTTTCTGTTAAACGCTCCTTCCACAAGCCGATACGTGAAGTGTTCACAGGCTTCCTTAGGTTTATATGGATGTCTCGGCTCTTTTGCCACATCACCTTTTCAGCTTCATCAGTATTTTTATGATAATCAAGAAGTTCATCCTGATATGGCAAATCGAGGAAAGCACATATTTCTCTGGTGTATCGTTTAGGCTCCTCACAAAGCGCTTCATATTTAATGATGTATATGCGATTAGGAGAGTCTTCCTTCAGACCAACGATGAGTTTATGCGTAAACTTCCAACGCCAAGCCAACAACGCTGGAATGCCCGCTTCAAAGTTCATACGCAACAATGACTCAATGTTATCACGGTAGTCACGGTAGATATATATGATCTTTGACTCCGGGAAATTCTTCAAAATTCGGTCTGCATAGATTAAATTGACCGGATTTTTATCTCCAAACAATGTAATATCTTCATGCGCATTATAATCTTCATAATTGAGGTAAATAAGGGCAAGGAGTTCGTTAAAATGGTGAGCTCCTGACATGGATTCAATGTCGCTCTTGAGCTTTTCTCTGTTTACCGGCAGGGAGTTGAAAAACATCACTTCATGAAGATCCTGATAGAACTGCTCAAGTAGTTCAGATGTCCAAACTGCAATGCGTTCATACTTGCCTCGTAAAGCAGTATAAAATGGCGACTCTATGGGTATCACAATATTAGGATGACTGTTCAGAATTGCCTGCAAAAGAGTGGTGCCCGAACGCGGCCGTCCCAAAATGAAAAATTGCGGAATAGTTTTTAAATCCATAAATATAGTGTCTCCCTGCAAATATAGGATTTATCCTTATTTAATGATATTTTTGCGCCCTTAGCTTTTTTATCCAATGTTATTCAACTCAGCAGAATTTCTGGTATTTTTTGTTATTGTAATAGTTCTATACCGTTTACTATCACAAAAGTATCGTTGGTTATTACTGCTGGTCGCAAGCTACTTCTTTTACATGTCGTGGAAGATGGAGTATGTGCTGTTAATACTCTTCTCCACCTCCATAGACTATTTTGCGGCGATACGGATGGAGCAGAAGCAGACAAAGAGAGAACGTCGACCATACCTTTGGCTCAGCCTGATAGGAAATTTGGGTATGCTCTTTATGTTTAAGTACTTCGGATTCTTTGGCACATCAATAAATGAAGTGTTTATTGCATTTGGTAGTAGTTTTCACATTCCAGCTCCCGGCTGGCTCCTTCCTATAGGTATATCATTCTATACCTTTCAGACACTGAGCTATTCCATCGATGTTTATAACGGCAGAGCTAAGGCTGAACGACATTTTGGGTATTTCGCCCTTTATGTGAGTTTCTTCCCGCAGCTGGTGGCAGGACCCATAGAAAGACCAGGAAAGCTATTACCGCAACTGCACAACATGACCATTCCTCAGGATCACGAGGTTACCAGTGGAATACGGCTCATGCTTTGGGGCTTCTTTAAAAAAATTGTTATCGCCGACCGCCTGGCAATGTTTACAGGCCCAGTATTCCTTCAACCGGAAAACTTTGGATTTTGGTCTATTGTGCCGGCAATATTTTTCCTTTTGATACAAATCTATGCTGACTTTAGTGGATATACCGATATAGCCATTGGCGCAGCACGCTGCATGGGTATCAATCTGAGTATAAACTTCAACAGACCATTCACTGCCACAACCATCCGTGATTTCTGGGCGCGATGGCACATCACTCTTACAAATTGGTTCCGTGACTATGTGTTTTTCAACCTGCCTAACAAGAAAAATGGCCTAGTGAAGAAGTGGAAAATTCAGCGTAATATATTTATTATGCTGCTGCTTATAGGATTATGGCATGGCGCCAACTGGACCTTTATTGCCTTTGGAGCCATACATGGTATCTATATAGTTCTCGGTGATGCCACAAAAACATGGCGGCTGAGGATGGCTGACAAAGCAGGTCTCATGACAAAACCAAAACTCCATGAATATCTCGGAATTGCAAGGACAATGGTTCTGCTAATGATTTCGGCATTCTTTTTTGGTCTCCACTCCATATTGCAAGCCTGGACAATGATAAAACAGGTCTTTGTGATGGATAGCTTTAAAGGTTCGCTGCTATGGCTTCGTGGCAACGACAGCATCCTTAGTATTCTGCTTATAATATTCCTTTTTATAGCGGAATATAAGTTGGATAAAAATGGCGGTGAAGAGATTATTCTGCGCAAACCGGCATGGCAGCGCTGGTCGCTATATCTTATATTTGTTTTTTTTATACTCATATTCGGTATTTTCCGCCAGAATGAGTTTATTTATTTTCAATTTTAATGATGACGCATAAACGTTTGAGAAATAAGGTTCTATTGGCGATGACACTGGTACTGGTTGTGAATTTTGGATTACACCACCTTTACCATCGCTTGATGATTATCAACCGTTTGAATAATAATCAAGACGAGCAGTTTCAAGCCTTGGGAAGCTTCAACGGCATACTTTTATTAGGGAATTCGCATAACCCCCTAAACCCTGAGATCATCGGGGATGCTTTTAACTACGCTTCTCCTCATGAGCTCTTTCCGCAGACCTACTATAAGCTCAAAACACTACTTGAAACCACCTCGGTAAAACCACAAATGGTGATAATGTCGGTTGATGCCAGTGCCTTTTCTCCCGGAATAGAAAAAAAAATGCGTTTCCATGACTATTGGGTTAAATACATGGATTATTTTGAGATGGCAAAGCACCACCAAGATAATTCCTACATCCGTTATCTTGTGAACGGACGATGCTGCAGCTATTTGGGTAACTATACCTATATTTGGCAAAGTACCCTTGGGCTATTTGTGGATCTCTCACCCATGAAAAACGGTTATCGTCCTCCCCGCAATTTCAAGTGCTGGATTGATGTTGTTGACAAGCAGAAAGCTGGCTGGGAACGAGCCAACTCCTTCGTGTCATCCTTCAGCGACAGCCACCCCGATTCACTTATGTTGGAATACTTTAAACTCATTATTGAGCTTTGCCATGAACACAATATTCAAGTGGCGCTTTTTCGCTCTCCTCTCACCAAAGAGTACCTCGAAAACGCAAACAAATTCATCGACTATAATATCTTCGATGGTGTCATTGACTCTATTACTGACCAATATCCAAACGTCACAAATACATTCACATACAGAAATATATTTATTGATAGCCCTAAACTCTTTTTTAACGCAGATCACGTAAATCCTATAGGTGCTGATTCATTAACGCGGTTGGTACGTGAAAATCTGATACACATCTTACCGTCAACTCGTTAAAAACTTACGCTTCCACGTTCAACATTTCACGATGAAAAGTGGACAACGAAAAAAGTGTAGGCATTGAACGGTGGGGCTGTCGACAAAATGTGATTATTTTTTCCATACATCATAAACCATTGAAATAAAAAACTCTATCGCCAAGAGCCGCAAAGTTTTCCCAAAGTTTCGCAAAGAATTAAAACAAAATACTTAAATATTTCTTTGCGTTCCGATAGTTATTCGGAACATCGCGGTTCTTAGCGCAACTTTGCGAAATAGCATGTTAAAAAAACTTCGATAACCGTATACGATTCGATTGCTTCTTCAGGCTTTTGGGTACCTCTTTTGGATTTGATCCTGTATCCTACGAAAAATATTACATCGGGATTGAAGTAATCAATATCTCTTGTCACTTTTCTTTTACCTTCAATTTGAACCACCGAGGATTTCTCGGTAGTTGATTTCACCAATAATTCACCTGATTTGAAAATGTTTTTAAGATGCAAACCTATAGTATCTGATTGTATCTGAATCTTTTCAATTAATAGTGCGATTTGCTTCTGTGATAACAAGAAATTAGAAGAAGACCTTTCAGGTCGTTCAAACCCCGACAACCACATCTTCTACAACCTACAACAATTACAACCAACAACTCTTTTGCCTAGGCGGCTTTGTTGCATACGTTGTGGTTATAGACCTGACAGGAGAGATACCTGTCAGGTCATTCAAACCCCGACAACCACATCTTATACAACCTACAACAACTACAACCAACAACTCTTTTGCCTAGACGGCTTTGTTGCATACGTTGTGGTTATAGACCTGACAGGAGAGATACCTGTCAGGTCATCCAAACCCAGACAACCCCATCTTCTACAACCTACAACAACTACAACCTACAACAACTACAACAACCACAACAACCACAACCCACAACAAAAGAGAAGAATCCCCTAATTGCGGTATCCTGCAATTCAAATTTTTTTCGCTTTTGAGCAGGGGTGGAAAGAGATAAAAGTGCTGCTAAAAAAACAAATACAAATACAAAACGTTTCATAA
>CAYVWK010000069.1:0-10968 GCA_964455235.1 uncultured Paludibacter sp. | reverse complement strand
TTTTCTTCGGATAGATAATTAAAAACAACAAAAAACTTCCCAAATTGGGAAAATGGTTGTATCTTTGTAAAAATATTAAATTTGAGAGTTATAGCAAAGAAAATACTACGTGATTTCTGGACAAAACATTCAGATTGTGAACATCAATTAAAAGCTTGGTATCAAGAGGCTGATAAAGGTGTTTGGAGAAGTTTCAATGAATTAAAAAGTGATTATCCAAGCGCGAGTGTTTTAGAAGACAATAGAATTTGTTTTAATATTAAGGGTAATAAATATAGACTGATTGTAAAAGTCAATTTTTATTATCAAATGATGTGGATACGTTTTATTGGAACACATGCTGAATATGACAAAATAGACGCAAATAAAATATAGAAAGATGAAATTAAAACCTATAAGAACAGAGAACGATTATTATCAAGCTTTAGAAAGACTTGAATTGATTTTTGATGCAAAACCAGAAACAAAAGAAGGTGATGAATTGGAAATTTTAGGGATTTTAATTGAGAATTACGAAAATCAATATTTCTCAATAGATTTGCCAGATCCAATTGAAGCAATAAAATTTAGAATGGAACAACTAAATTATTCGCAAAGTGATTTAGCAGAAGTGATTGGATTACCAAGTAGAGCAAGCGAAATTCTAAACAAAAAAAGAAAATTATCTCTCGGAATGATTAGAAAACTAAATCAACAATTACATATTCCTACAGAAGTTTTAATTCAAGCATATTAATCTATGACACAACCCAGAGTAAAAGTTTGCTGCATTAGCAGTGTTGAAGAAGCCAAATTAGCAATAGAAAATGGTGCTTCTGCATTGGGTTTGGTAGGTAATATGCCTAAAAGAAGCCATCGCAACCGTACAACCTTTTGGTGTGGATGTTTGTAGTAGTGTAAGAACTAATGGAAAGTTGGATGAGGAGAAATTGCAACAATTTTTTGAAGAGGTGAGAAGTAGGAGTTGCTGAAAATACGAATAGACTTAACTTCAATCTCTCTAAGTATATGTAAACAAGCAATTAATATTGATAGTACAAAAAGAACATACCGATTACTCCATCGCTTTTGTCGATACCGAAATTGATTATCAAACTGAGCAAATTCTTGATATCGGAGCTGTAAAAAATAATGGACATTCCTTCCATAAAAACTCGGTGTTTGAATTTATACAGTTTTTGAAGAGCACTCAGTTTGTTTGCGGACATAATATCTTACGACATGATATCAAATATATTGGCAACGCTCTTACTCATGCAGCAATAAATCCAATAAACATCATTGATACTTTATTTCTTTCGCCCTTACTTTTTCCTACTAAGCCTTATCATGCGCTTTTAAAAGATGATAAACTGCAATCGGACGATACCAATAATCCCTTAAATGATTCCATCAAAGCAAAGGATTTATTGTATGATGAAATTGCAGCTTTCAAACAAACGGATGATACGCTCAAACAGATTTTTTATTTGCTTCTGAAAAATCAACAGGAATTTCAAGCCTTCTTCCGATTTATCAATTACAAAACTGAAGAGCTAAATATTGAGACGCTTATTCGTCACAAATTTAAAGATGAAATTTGCGAACATGTTGACTTAGCCAATATTATTCTTGATTATCCTATTGAACTTGCCTATTGTTTATCGCTTGTTCATTCCTTTATTCAAAACAAAAAAATACATTCCATTACGCCTCCTTGGGTATTGAAAAACTACCCTGAAGTTGAGCGTATTATGTTTAGGTTGCGCAATAAACCTTGTGTCATTCGTTGTAGATATTGTATGAATGCTTTAGATGCACATAAAGGATTGAAAAAGTTTTTTGGATACGATACCTATAGGAATTTTGGAGGCGAACCGCTGCAAGAACAGGCTGTAAAAGCTGCTATCAACAACAAATCATTACTTGCCGTTTTTCCTACTGGTGGTGGAAAATCCATTGCTTTTCAAGTCCCAGCTTTGGTGAGCGGTGAAACGTCAAAAGCTTTAACAGTAGTGATTTCTCCACTGCAATCTTTGATGAAAGATCAGGTTGATAATCTTGAGAAAATAGGCATTACAGATGCGGTTACCATTAATGGTTTGCTCGACCCAATTGAAAGAGCAAAATCCTTTGAACGAGTGGCGGATGGCTCAGCTTCTATGCTCTATATTTCGCCTGAATCGTTGCGCTCTAAAACAATAGAGCGATTAATTTTAGGAAGAAAAATTGCTCGTTTTGTAATTGATGAAGCGCACTGCTTTTCGGCTTGGGGACAAGATTTTCGAGTTGATTATTTATACATAGGCGATTTCATCAAAAATATTCAAGAAAAGAAAAATTTGGAGGATGGGATTCCTGTTTCTTGTTTTACTGCTACTGCAAAGCAGAAGGTGATTGAGGATATTCGAGATTATTTCAAAGAAAAACTGTCCTTACATCTTGAATTATTTACATCCAATGCCTCACGAACAAACCTTCAATATGAAGTCTTCAAAAAAGATAATGAAGAGGAGAAATACCAAACTGTTCGAGACTTAATTGAAGAGAAAAACTGTCCTACCATCATCTATGTTTCCAGAACTCGAAAGGCATATCGCTTAGCCAAAAGGTTAATGGATGATGGATTTAGTGCGAAACCCTATCATGGGAAAATGGACAAGCAGGAGAAATCTGAAAATCAGGATTCCTTCATCAATGGCAATACCCAGATCATGGTTGCCACTTCTGCTTTTGGAATGGGAGTAGATAAAAAAGATGTGGGAATGGTTATTCATTATGAGATTTCCGATTCGCTTGAAAACTACATTCAGGAAGCAGGTAGAGCAGGTCGTGATGAAAATATTACGGCGGATTGTTTCGTGCTTTTCAATGAGGAAGATTTAAGCAAACATTTCATTTTATTGAATCAAACTAAACTTTCTATCAAGGAGATTCAGCAGGTTTGGAAAGCGATTAAGGATATCACAAGGTTTCGTTCAACAGTTTCTAATTCAGCTTTAGAAATTGCACGAAAAGCAGGCTGGGATGATAATGTAGTTGAAATTGAAACACGTGTAACAACGGCTATTGCAGCGTTAGAAGATGCAGGTTATTTGAAGCGTGGACAAAATATGCCCAGAGTTTTTGCGAATAGTATTCTCTCTAAAAACGCACAGGAAGCGATTGAAAAAATCAGAAAATCGGATAAGTTTGATGAAAAGGAGAAGGTCAATGCAACTCGAATTATCAGGAAACTGTTTTCAAGTAAAAGCAGAAAACAAAATAGTGATGATGTGGGTGAATCAAGAGTTGATTATATCAGTGACCATCTTGGGATTGTAAAAGAGGAAGTCATCAATATCGTCAATTTACTACGTGAAGAGAAGATTTTAGCTGATGCTAAGGACTTGACAGCATTTATCAAAAAAGGCGAAAACAGAAATCGTTCACTTCAACTGCTTGAAACTTTCAGCAAAATAGAAAACTTCCTACTTCCATTATTCGAGCAAGAAGAAAAGTTATTTCATATAAAAGAACTCAACGAACAGGCAGAAGCAAGCGGATTGTTTGACATTAGCACAAACAAAATCAAAACTGTCATCAACTTTTGGGCTATCAAAAACTGGATTAAGCGGAAAAGTTTGGATTCAAAAAATCACATTGCAGTGCTTGCTCTGTTTTCCAAAGATGTGCTATTGGAGAAGTTGGAAAAACGTCATGCTTTAGCACAATTCATCGTTGAATTTCTATATGAAAGAAGCAATATTAATATCACGAAAGAAGATGCAGAAAAAGAGGAAGTTTTAGTTGAGTTTTCGGTTCATGAATTAAAATCTGCATACGAAAATAGCGCAAGTCTCTTTAAAATCAATATTGATATTGATGATGTGGAAGATGCTTTATTCTATTTATCTCGGATAGAAGCCATTAAAATTGAAGGTGGTTTTTTGGTTACATACAATCGTCTGACCATTGAACGAACAGAAAAGGATAATAAAAAAAGATATACCAAAGACGACTATCAGAAGTTGAATCAGTTTTATGAAAGTAAGGTGCAGCAAATTCATATTGTAGGTGAATATGCCAATATGATGATTGAGGATTATAGAAAGGCGCTGCAATTTGTAGAGGATTATTTTCAGTTAAACTATACTTCTTTTTTAGCTAAATACTTCAAAGGAAGCCGCCAAAATGAAATCAAACGCAATATAACACCTGCTAAATTCCAGCAGCTTTTCGGTGAACTTTCGCCTACACAGTTGAAAATTATCAACGATAATGAAAGCAAACATATAGTTGTAGCAGCTGGACCAGGTAGTGGCAAAACACGGGTTTTAGTTCATAAGTTAGCATCCTTGCTTTTAATGGAAGATGTGAAACACGAGCAGTTGCTGATGCTTACTTTTTCTCGAGCAGCAGCAAGCGAATTTAAGCAACGATTGATGCAACTTATTGGCAATGCAGCACATTATATTGAGATAAAAACCTTTCATTCCTATTGTTTTGATTTGTTGGGAAGGATAGGGAGTTTAGAAAAATCCGAAGCGATTATCAAAAAAACAATTGAAAAAATAAGGAATAACGAAGTTGAGATAAGCCGTATTACAAAAACTGTTTTGGTGATTGACGAAGCTCAGGATATGGATGTAGACGAGTTCAATCTGATACAAACTTTGATGGAGCAGAATGAGGAGATGAGGGTAATTGCCGTTGGTGATGATGACCAAAATATCTATGAATTTAGAGGTGCAAGTTCACAATATCTCGAAGAATTTATTCTGAAAAATCAGGCAATTCAATATGAATTAGTTGAAAATTACAGAAGTAAAAATAACTTAGTTGATTTTACAAATCAGTTTGTTCAGCAAATTACTAATCGCTTGAAACGCACGCCTATCATTGCAAAGCAGCACAATAACGGCAAAATCAAAATTGTCCGTTACCAAAGTGCAAATCTCATCCATCCACTGGTGCAAGATATATTCACTACGGGACTTTCGGGTACTACCTGCGTGCTAACTAAAACCAATGAGGAGGCACAACAGATTACGGGTTTACTACTCAAAAACAATATGCCAGCTAAGTTAATTCAATCAAATGATGGTTTCAGCTTATATAATTTAGATGAAGTGCGTTTCTTTTTAAATGAACTTTATTTAGATGATGAAATTTATACTATCAGCGATGAAGTTTGGTTGAAGGCAAAACGGAAGATGTACGACCGATACCGTAACAGTAGCAAAGTGGATGTTATCATTAATATCATTAAAGATTTTGAAGCAACCAATCCGAAAAGCAAATATAAATCAGACTTAGAAGTATTTATTAGAGAGTCAAAATTAGAAGATTTTTTCCATGAAAATGGCGAGACAGTCTTTGTTTCTACGATACATAAAGCAAAAGGAAAAGAGTTTGATAATATTTTTCTGATGTTGGACAATTATAATGTAAGCACTGACGAGGCAAAACGGCAATTATATGTTGCTATGACCAGAGCAAAAAACAAGCTAACGATTCATATTAATTCAAGTTTTTTAGACAGACTGACAGCCGATAATTTAGAACGTATTGAGGATAGAGAAATTTATTTTCAACCCCAAGAATTAGTCATGCATTTAAGTCTAAAAGATGTATGGTTAGATTACTTTATCAATAGGCAATACAACATTTCCCGACTAACAAGCGGAGATATATTAACCATTAACGAGGATAGCTGCATAGACAAAAAAGGGAATTCCATTTTAAAATTCTCCAGACAATTTATGGAGCAAATTATCAGTAGAGAAGCCCTCAATTACAAACTAAAAACTGCAAAAGTCAACTTCATTGTTTACTGGAAAAAAGAAGATAGCGAGCAAGAAGTGAAAGTGGTGTTGCCGGAGTTGTATTTTGAGAGGGAGAGGGATGAAGGTATGACTACATAAAAACTACAGGAAAAAACATAAAAAGTATCTCTATATACCATAACTAAATGATGATTTTAATGTTTATTTTGTGAGATGTTAAATTATTATCCCTATTTTTGTGAACCACAAAAACAAGATACAAGTTTAGGATTTAAAACAATATCATTATGCCAATAGATAGAATAAATATCAAAAACTTCAAGTCAATCAGAGACTTAGGAGATTTACACATAAAACCTATTAATATACTGATAGGGGCAAATGGAGTTGGTAAAAGTAATTTTATTTCTTTTTTTAAAATGCTAAATAGCATTTCAAAAGAACGATTAAGTCTGTTTGTTGCTGAAAATGGCTATGAAAATAATTTGTTATATTTTGGAAGAAAAAAATCACAATCATTAGAGGGTAGCATTGTATTCAAACCAGAGGGCAAAAACACGAACAATCGTTACGACTTTAAGTTAGTGCCCAAGAAGCATTCTACTGGTTTTTATTTTGAAAGAGATGAAGGTGGATTTAATTCTTATGCAAGTGGCTATAATGAATCTTGGAGTTTTGAAGATTTAGGAGGTAGAGGGAAAGACGAAAGCGGAATAGCTAAAAACACAATGGACAGAGCAGCTTTTTTAAGAGACTTCTTTGCAAGTTTCAATGTGTTTCATTTTCACGATACAAGTTGCAACTCATTATTGAAGCAATCTAATAAAACATTAGATTATAAATATCTAAAATCTGACGGCAGTAATTTAGCCGCGTTTCTTTATAAAATAAAAGACACTCATCCAAAGCATTTCAGAATGATCGAATATACCATAAGATCGGTTGCTCCATTCTTTGAGAAATTTGATTTATCACCTGATGATAAAAATCCTGATGTGATATTTCTGAATTGGCTTGAAAAAGGGTCTGATGAGTATTTTAATGCACATCATTTATCAGATGGAACGCTACGATTTATAGCACTTACTACTTTACTTTTACAACCTATACCTCCAAGTACAATTATCTTGGATGAACCCGAATTAGGTTTACATCCCTTTGCTATATCAAAGCTGGCAGGGATGATCAAAAAAGCTTCTGTACATTCTCAAATCATCATTGCTACTCAATCTGTAAATCTTGTCAATGAGTTTTCTGCCGATGATATTATTGTTGCAGAGAGGAAAAATAACCAAACAGTATTTAAAAGACAGTCAGAAGAATCACTTAAAACTTGGTTGGAAGATTATTCTATTGGTGAATTGTGGGAGAAAAACATCATAGGAGGTAGATTATGATAAGAGCTATCTATATAATTTGTGAAGGACAAACCGAAGAAGAGTTTGTAAACAGCATTTTGAGACCCTATTTCAATTCACATCATATATATGATGTTCGCCCTATTCTGATGACTACAAGTAAGGGTCATAAGGGAGGTGATGTAAAATATGAGCGATTAAAATTTAATATCGACAAATTACTAAAAAGAGAAACAGATGTTTTAGTAACTACTTTTATTGATTTTTTTAGATTGAAAAATGATTTTCCGAGATTTAAAGAAGCACAAAAAATAGAAAATAAAATTCAGAGAGTAGAGTTTTTGGAAGAGGCATTATCTGCTGCTATAAATAACACTCGATTTATTCCTTATATTCAACTACATGAATTTGAAGGGTTATTATTTGCTTCAAAAGATGGTTTTGAATCTCTTCCTGATGTGGAATCAAGTAATCTCAAAAAACTATTGCAAGCTGTTGAAGAAAAAGTAAACCCTGAAGAATTAAATGATGGAGCATTGACAGCACCTTCTAAGAGATTAGAACAATTAATTCCAGGATTTGATAAAAACAAACCTTTTTATGGTGGTTTAATCGCAGAAATAAACACAATACATGCAATTCTTGATAGATGTATAAGATTCAAATCATGGGTAGAAAAACTAATTGAAAAACATCACTAATCCAAAACTTTCACTTCCCAAAAATTATCGTATCTTGCAAGGCTTTACCAAAACAATTCATCAAAATCAATTTAAAAAGAAAAAACATGGCTAACAAAGAAGAAAAAAAGAAATTGTATTCTGTGTCGGGTCGCCCGATTGCGGAAAATCAGAATGTGAAAACAGCTGGGAAAAGAGGTCCGATGCTGATGGAGGATTATTGGTTTATGGAAAAATTGGCGCATTTTGATAGGGAGGTGATCCCTGAAAGAAGGATGCACGCTAAAGGTTCTGGTGCTTTTGGGCATTTTACGGTAACGCACGATATTACTAAATACACGAAGGCGAAGCTCTTTTCTGAAATAGGTAAAAAAACGGATGTTTTTATGCGCTTTTCTACGGTTGCTGGTGAGCGTGGTGCTGCTGATGCTGAAAGAGACATTCGAGGTTTTGCTATCAAGTTTTATACGGAAGAAGGTAACTGGGATTTAGCTGGTAACAACACGCCTGTGTTCTTTTTGAGAGACCCTTATCGTTTCCCTGATTTGAATAAAGCTGTGAAACGTGACCCAAAAACTAACTTAAGATGTGCTAACCACAATTGGGATTTTTGGACTTTGCTGCCTGAGGCGCTACACCAAGTTACGATTACTATGAGTGAAAGGGGAATCCCTAAATCTTATCGCCACATGAATGGTTATGGTAGTCATACTTTTAGTTTAATCAATGCTGAAAATGAAAGAATTTGGGTGAAGTTTCATTTCAAAACTGAACAAGGTATTCAAAATCTATCCAATGAAGAAGCTGCTGCTATCATCGCAAAAGATAGGGAAAGTCACCAACGAGATTTGTTCTTTTCTATCGAAAATGGAGATTTCCCCCGTTGGAAATTGAAAATTCAAGTGATGACGGAAGAGCAAGCTCAAAACTGTCCTTTTAACCCATTCGATTTGACAAAAGTATGGTCGCACGCTGATTATCCTTTGATGGATGTGGGTGTGTTGGAACTGAATAAAAATCCTGAAAATTACTTTGCTGATGTGGAACAAGCTGCTTTCAACCCTGCCAGTATAGTTCCTGGTATTGGTTTCTCGCCCGACCGCATGTTGCAAGCTCGACTGTTCTCTTATGGTGATGCGCAGCGTTATCGCTTGGGTGTAAATCATTATCAAATTCCTGTCAATAAGCCAAGATGTCCGTTCCACAACTCATCAAGAGACGGCGCAATGCGTGTTGATGGTAATGAAGGCGGCACTTTGCACTACTTCCCCAATAGTTATCAGCAATGGGAGGAGCAAAAGGAATTTGCTGAACCTCCGTTGGCTTTAGAAGGTGATGCTTTCCACTATGATTTTAGGGAAGATGATAGTGATTATTACACACAACCTGGTAATTTGTTTAGGCTGATGACGCCAGAGCAGCAAGCGATATTGTTTAAAAATACCGCTGCTGATATTGCGCCAGCTGAACTGCACATCAAAGAAAGGCATATTGTGAATTGCTATAAAGCTGACCCTGCTTATGGGAAAGGAGTGGCTGATGCTTTGGACATTGACCTTAAGAATGTTAAGGGGCTTTAATGCCCCTTTTTTTAGGTGCTGGGATTTTTGCAATTAACTTATTACCTTTGTGGCTTGTGTTTTCAATAAAATAATTAAGATGAAACGTCCTATTTTGCTATTTGGCTTACTAACGATTGGACTGTCCATTTTTGGACAGTTCAATTTTAATTCTGAACTTATCAAACTGAATAATGTTTATAATGTAATATCGAAATTATATGTGGATTCGGTGGATGAGAAGAAGTTGGTAGAAACGGCTATAACAGCTACTTTGAAGGAGTTAGACCCTCATTCTTCTTATATTCCGAAGGAGGAAGTTGAACGAGTGAATGAGCCGTTACAAGGTAGTTTTGAGGGTGTTGGCATTCAGTTTCAGTTGTTTGAGGATACGATTTTGGTGGTGCAAACTATCACGGGTACGCCTGCAGAAAAAGTGGGTGTGATGCCTGGCGATCGGATTATTTATATTGATGATGAATTGGTAGCAGGGCAGAAAATTCAGAATTCGGATGTGACAAAACGTCTGCGCGGTCCCAAAGGTGCAGTGGTAGAGGTGAAAATTGCTCGTCGCGGTGTACCTGAACTCATTCTTTTCAAAATTATCCGTGATAAAATTCCTGTAAACAGCATAGATGCAGCTTATATGATAGATGATCAAATTGGCTATATCAAAATCAATAATTTTGGGGAGAAAACCATGGATGAGTATAAAGAAGCTTTTGCCAAACTGAGGAAAAAAGGTTTGAAGAGCCTGATACTCAACTTGCAAGGTAATGGTGGAGGATATATGACTGCGGCTATTGCTTTGGCTGATGAGTTTTTAGAAAGAAATCAGTTGATAGTTTATACAGAAGGACTGAAAGTTCCCAAAAGGAATGCTGTTGCAACACCAGTAGGTGGTTTTGAGACGGGAAAGTTGATAATTTTAGTGGATGAATATTCCGCATCAGCAAGCGAAATTGTGGCGGGAGCAGTGCAAGATTGGGATAGAGGTATCATCATCGGAAGGCGCACTTTCGGCAAAGGTTTGGTGCAGCAACAAATACCGCTGACCGATGGCTCACTCTTACGCTTGACTACCTCGCGCTATTATACACCTTCGGGTAGGTCGATTCAAAAGCCTTATGATGAAGGAGTTGAGAAGTACCGTAAAGATTTAGTAGATAGGTATAAACATGGTGAATTTCAGCATGCAGACTCCATTCATTTCTCCGATTCTTTAAAATATCAAACTAAAATATTGCAACGCACAGTCTATGGTGGCGGCGGTATTATGCCTGATATTTTTATCCCTATTGATACGACACGCTATACCGATTATCACCGCAAAATTGTGGCTCAAGGGGTTGTGAATAAAGTCGTAGTGCAGTATATCGATAAAAACCGCAAAAGCTTGAAGCGCAATTATGCAGATTTTGAGATCTTTAATCAAACTTTCTTTGTTGATGATAAGACTTTGGAGGGGATGATTGACATGGCAAGCAAAGAGAAAATTGAATTTGATGAAGAGCAATACGAAAAATCAAAAAGCCTCATTGCACTACAGCTAAAAGCCCACATTGCCAGAGATTTATGGTCGATGAATGAATATTACCGCATCATGGATGCTGATAACGAATCC
>CAYVWK010000068.1:4299-11011 GCA_964455235.1 uncultured Paludibacter sp. | reverse complement strand
ATTTCAACACCTAAAACAGCTCGCTGCACAACACCAAACTGACGAATATCAGAAACTACTTTCTGTACAATACTAGATGGAACTGCAAAAGCATACCCAGCATAAGATCCTGTTTGTGAAGCAATTGCTGTATTAATACCTATCAGTTCACCAGCAGTGTTTACCAAAGCACCACCACTATTACCAGGATTTACCGCTGCATCCGTTTGAATAAAGGACTCAATCTTCATGGCAGCATTTAAGATGTTGATATTACGCGCTTTAGCACTTACGATACCAGCTGTAACAGTAGAAGTTAGGTTGAAAGGATTGCCAACTGCTAACACCCACTCTCCTACTTTCATATCATCTGAATTACCAAATATTATATAAGGTAAACTCTTTTCTTCTATTTTCAAAAGTGCAATATCTGTACTTGGATCAGCACCAACCACTTTAGCCGTATAGGTTCTCTTATCATTTAAAACAACTTCAATTTCCTTAGATTTGTCAATTACGTGATTATTGGTCACAATATAACCATCTTCAGAAATAATAACACCAGAACCCGCTCCCTCACGAATTTGAGGTTGTTGCTGGCGAAATTGTGGTCCGAAAAAGTATTCGAAAAATGGATCGTTACCGAATGATTGCATTTGTTGCATTTCAGACTTTACTTTCACGTGCACTACCGCATTCACAGTCAACTCGGCAGCAATTGTAAAATCAGTTTCTCCAACTCCACGTGCATTTTTAAAATTGGCATAACTGGCAGGTACTTTACTAAAGTCAAAATTTCCTACAACATCTTTATTTGTTGATTGATGGTAAAAGTAATTAGTTGATAAGGTTACAGCTACAACCAACACCACTAAACCAAAAATTTGAATCAGCTTATTTCTTTTCATATTTACAATATATTAGTTAGACAAAATAAAAAACCGGATTCTTTCAAATCCGGTTCAAAAATAAACAAAACTTATTCTACAATAACTATCTGTCAGTCTGAATTGGTCTAATTTAACAGTTGCATTTTAACATTTAAAATCGATTAACGATGTTCACGCTCTTTGTTAAATAAGATAACTGCTAATAACTTAAAAACAGGACTAAATAACACCCTGTATAAGCATAGCTTTAGCAACCTTTAAGAAACCTGCCACATTGGCACCTTTCATATAATTAATATAGCCATCAGGTTGAGATCCATATTTCACACATTGAGCGTGAATATCAGACATAATTTGACGCAATTTAGCATCTACCTCCGCAGCAGTCCAGCTAATATGCATCGCATTTTGGGTCATTTCTAAACCTGAAGTAGCCACACCACCAGCATTTACAGCCTTGCCTGGTCCGTAAAGAATTTGATTATCTAGAAAAACATCTATTGCTTCAGGGGTACATCCCATATTAGAGACCTCACCTACACACATAACCCCATTTTTGACAAGTTTTTCAGCATCTTCTCCATCCAATTCATTTTGAGTAGCGCAAGGCAAAGCAATATCAACTTTCACTTCCCAGGGCTTTTTACCAGCATAAAACGGCACACCAAATTTCTCTGCATAAGGAGCCACAATGTCATTTCCACTGGAGCGCAACTCCAACATATAGTCTATCTTCTCTCCTGAAATACCATCCTCATCATAGATATAGCCATCAGGACCCGAAATTGTGACAACCTTAGCACCAAGCTCATCAGCTTTAAGTGCAGCACCCCAAGCGACATTACCAAAACCAGAAATTGCTACAGTTTTACCTTTTAAACGTTCGCCTGCAGTCTGCAACATTTGATTTACAAAATATAAAGCACCAAAACCAGTTGCTTCGGGACGAATCAAAGAACCACCAATTTCAAGTTGTTTACCCGTAAATACACCTGTATTTTCCAACGCTAATTTGCGATACATACCATACATATAGCCTACTTCACGTGCTCCAACACCAATATCTCCAGCTGGAATATCCGTTTCGGGACCAATATGACGCCACATTTCAAGCATCAAAGCATGGCAAAAACGCATAATTTCATTATCTGATTTTCCTTTAGGATTGAAGTCAGAACCACCTTTAGCACCACCCATAGGCAAAGTTGTAAGTGCATTTTTAAAAGTTTGCTCAAAACCTAGAAACTTCAAAATCGAAGGTGTTACGGAAGGATGAAAGCGCATACCACCTTTATAAGGACCGATAGCATTGTTAAATTGAAATCTATAACCTGTATTCACATGAATTTCTCCTTGATCATCAACCCACGGAATTTTAAACGTAAACATTCTGTCTGGCTCAACGATACGTTCTACAATTTTTGCTTTATCAAACTCTGGATGTTTATTGTATTCCTCTTCAATAGTTATTAGTACCTCTTTGACCGCCTGAATATATTCCTTTTCGCCTGGATATTTTCTCTCAAGATCGGAAATAATGTTTTCAATTTTCATATATTTAATTTTGTAATTGCCTATTTGTTTACAATAAGAATAAAAAAAATGTCATTTTGCCATAAAAAACACGGTTTATACGTATTTCAGTCAAAATTCGGCGCAAATATACGAATTTTTTATATATAAAACTAGAAAAAATCATTTTTTTGTAAGTTTTATCATCAGAAAAGAATATATTTTTTATTGATGATTAGATTTTATGCATAAACCTTAAGTAATTTGAATAAGTATTGCATATTCAATCTAGTTTAGTACTTTTGCAGCTGCTTTTTTTATAAGCATCAAATAAATTACATTAAAATGAGTCAAAACAAGAAGAAAAAAGGCCATCCCACAGGGCTTTATTTATTATTTTTTACTGAAATGTGGGAACGTTTCAGCTATTATGGAATGAGGGGTATTCTTATCCTTTATCTTACCAAAACTTTTTTAGAAGGTGGTTTGAATATAGAACCGCAAACAGCAAGTTTAATTTATGGGTTTTTTACTGGTTTTGTATATTTTACGCCTCTAATTGGAGGATGGATAGCAGACAAATATATTGGTCAGCGCCACGCTATCACCATCGGTGGTATCACCATGATGTTGGGGCAGTTAGCTCTATTTTCCATCAATACACATGCTGGACTTGCCCTTGGTTTGATACTATTAATTATAGGTAATGGCTTTTTCAAACCGAATATTTCAACCTTAGTGGGCGGTTTGTATGAAGAAGGTGATGAAAGACGCGACTCTGCATTCTCCATTTTTTATATGGGAATTAACTTAGGTGCTTTCATGGCTCCATTGCTGATTGGTTTATTAACTGATAATATCTTCTCGGGTTCTGCTGTGAACGAATTTGGTGAAGTAATCACTACTTATGGTTACAAATATGGCTTTTTAGTTGCTGCAATTGGAATGTTCTTAGGACAACTCCTATTCAATACACTCGGACAGAAGTATTTGGGCAACCTTGGTAACAAACCTGGTGCACTACAAGCTTCCGCTGTAGATAGTGATGAGGTTATGGATACAAACAAACCGCTTACAAAAGAAGAAAAACAACGTATTGCTGCAATCTTTATCATCTTTGTGTTTGCTATATTCTTCTGGGCTGGATTTGAACAAGCTGGTTCTTCGTTGAGCTTATACACAGATAGATATGTGGACAGAACTGTATTCGGTTTTGAAATACCAACTTCTTGGTTCCAATCAATTAACCCTCTGTTTATTGTGACTTTAGCACCATTATTTGGTATATTCTGGACTTCCAAATTAGGTAAGAAAATCAGTACACCCATTAAAATGGGTACAGGTATGATTATCTTGGGATTAGGATTTATGTTTATGCTCGCTGCTGTTGCTGAGCGCGGTGGTGATATTGACGATGTGGCTATAAAAGCAAGTCTTATTTGGTTAGTGCTTACCTATTTGTTCCATACAATTGGCGAGCTATGTTTATCACCAGTTGGCTTGTCTGTGGTGACTAAGCTTTCACCTCCGAAATTAGCTTCTGTGCTGATGGGTGTGTGGCTACTATCTTCTTTCGTTGCCAATATTGTTGGAGGATTCTTAGCTTCATCTGTAGAAGCTTTGGGTGCTGGAAAAATCTTCTTATACGTGGCAATCTTTGTAATGCTCTGTGGTGTTCTATTAATATCGATGAACAAATTTATGTTAAGATTGATGAACGGAGTAAGGTAATGCATCCAATAAACTTTCAATAGAATCATATTGATTCTCATCTATATACCAGCAATTGTCTTGAATGATGATTGCTGGTTTTGCATTATCTACAGCAGCATAGCCCGCACGAGCCAATGCCCGTAAAGTCCAATATAGCTTGGTTGGTTCACCTTCAACTGACACTTGTTTTTTCAATTGATAATTCATGGAAAAATTCCCATTTGTAGGATTGAATACATACTTATCGCTTTTAAAAACTTCATTAAACTTCCCATTTAGCACCAAATCTTCAGGTACACCTACCTCTATCCCTTTGTGAGTAGTCATTAACCATACTTTATCTGCAGCCTGCAAAGCCATATCTAACTCGTGTGTCGAGATGATTACAGCCTTACCTGTTTGATGTGCCAATTGATGAAGTAATAACATGATTTCCACCCGATTAGGTAAATCTAAATGAGCAGTAGGCTCATCTAAAATAATTATAGGCGTATCCTGTAAAAAAGCTTTAGCAATCATCACGCGCTGCCTCTCACCATCTGATAATTCAGTCAATAAATGCAAGCGTTTTTCTTCTAAATGCACCATGGAAATTGCTTTATTTACTTCATTTTTAATATTTTTATTGATATTGCCCCACCAGTTAGTATGCGGATGTGCGCCCATTGCAATAATGGATTCAACGGTGGCATTTTCCACCTCTATTCTATCAGTTAAAACCAAAGAGATAAGCAGTGCACGCTCCTTCGATGAAAGTTTTGCTATATCTTTATTTTCAATGAAAGTTTTGCCTGAAAGTGCTGGCTGTAAACCAGATAAACTACGCAATAAAGTAGATTTTCCGCTACCATTCGGACCAATCAAACATATCATTTCACCCTTATTGACCACTAAATTCAAATCAGATTGAATCAGAATGTTTTTTTTATGATGATGATAACCTACTGATAAAGAATGTGTTTCTAAAATTTTCATTATATTTATGTCCTAAATTCAAGTGCAAAAATAATTCTGTAAAATTATAGGAAATAAAACAATTTAGACTCATAATTTTTTGCTATTTTTGCAAATTATAATTGACAAAGATAAGAATATAATATGCCACCCAGAAAACCTAATAGAAAATCAACTACACAAACGAAATCATCGAATATGCCGCTTGAAGCAAAGAAGAAGAAAAAAGCTCCGGTTTCAAAGAAAAAGAAATCAGACAGCCCTTCGATATGGCTCCAAATCAAAGATTTTGTTACCAGTAAAAGATTACATTTTATACTAGGTATTATCCTTTTCTTTTTTGTGATATACCTCTCTGCAAGTATGGTTTCGTACTTTTTTACGGGTGCAGAAGATCAAAGTATCATCATCAACAAATGGGAGCAAATCACTACCGACAAACATAACATCAAGAATATCAGCTCAGTATCTGGAGCTTTATTGGCACATATCATCATCGATAAAGGTTTTGGAGTTGGTTCCTTTGCAGTACTTTTCTTTCTAACAATTTTGGCTTTTCGATTATTTGGCAAACGCTTACTATCTCTTTGGAAAAGTTTTTTTCACGCTGTTTTTTGGTTGATTTGGACTTCCCTAGCTTTGGGATTTGTAGACATTATTTTCCAACCTCAACTCTTTTTCAAATTGGGCGGAGAGCATGGAGTTGCCGTAGCACAATGGCTGATTTCTTTTATAGGCGAATTAGGTTTTAGCTTGGGAATGCTTGGTGTAATGCTGATTTATAGCATCATCGTAAGCATCAAAACCATCGATTTTCTACAAAATCTTTTCAAACTTAAAAGAAAAAATGAAGAGGATGATAAAGAAGAGGCTGATGATTTTGAAGAGGATGAAAATGGAGGCTTAAGTGTCGCAATAGGCACTGAAATAGTCCCTGAAGATTGGATTCAAACCGCTGACAATGAAGAATATGAAGAAGAAATCACCCCTTCAAAAGAAGAAAGTAATGTTGCCTTTGAGGTAGCTAAACAGGAATTTGAAGAACTAGTTGATGATGACAGAAACGAAAATGAAGACCCCTATTATAATTTAGAGAAACTTGGCAAATTCGATCCAACTTTAGAGCTATCGCGCTATCAATTCCCGACTTTAGATTTATTAAAAACTTATGGAAAGGAGAATGCGACCCATATTGACATGGAAGAGCAAAACGCTAATAAAGAGCGTATTACTAACACACTTCAACATTATGGTATTGAAATAAAAAGCATTAAAGCAACTGTTGGTCCGACCATCACCCTTTACGAAATCGTCCCAAAAGAAGGTATTCGGGTATCTCGTATTCGCAATCTTGAATACGATATTATGCTGAGTTTGGCTGCTACAGGCATTCGCATTATTGCTCCTATTCCAGGTAAAGGAACAGTGGGTATTGAAGTGCCAAACGCTGATCCGAAGATAGTTTCCATGCATTCAGTTCTATCATCTAAGAAATTCCAAGAGTCAAAGTTTGAACTTCCGATAGTGTTTGGAAAAACCATCACCAATGAAGTCTTTATGGTAGATTTAGTGAAAATGCCTCACCTTCTGGTGGCAGGTGCTACTGGTCAGGGTAAATCTGTAGGTTTAAATGCCATCATCACTTCATTATTATACAAAAAACA
>CAYVWK010000068.1:2969-4199 GCA_964455235.1 uncultured Paludibacter sp. | reverse complement strand
GTTGGAATCCACATGATTATTGCCACACAACGTCCGTCAGTGAATATTATCACGGGAGTTATTAAGGCAAACTTCCCTGCTCGCGTTGCGTTTAAAGTATCTTCTTTGGTCGATTCTCGTACTATTTTAGATGGAGCTGGAGCTAATCAGTTGGTTGGACGAGGCGATATGTTATTTACCGTTGGAAATGACTTGACTCGTGTACAGTGCGCATTTGTTGATACCCCAGAGGTTGAAAATATTTCACATTTTATTGGGGAACAACAAGGTTTTGGATCGGCTTTTTATCTTCCTGAATATGTTAGGTCTAATGAGGAAGATATGGGAGCAGGATCGGTAGATTTAAGTAAACGAGACCCCTTATTTGAAGATGCAGCACGTTTGGTCGTAAATACTCAAAACGGTTCTACATCCAACCTTCAGCGCAGGTTCTCCATAGGCTACAACAAAGCAGGTCGCATTATGGATCAGTTAGAGCATGCAGGCATAGTAGGAGGCAGCGAAGGCGGGAAACCTAGACAGGTGCTGGTCTTAGAGGAAGTGCAATTGGAATACATATTGAAACAGATGGAGAGTTAAAAATGTTGAGGTGTTAAGTTGTTGAGGTGTTGAGATGTTGAAACAAAATTATTTAATGCGATTTAAACACCTAAACTTCTAAACTTCTAAACAAAAAGTTATAAATTTATTTATTGAGATTATATCTCATTAATGGATAAGAACAATGATAGCAAAATACACCCTCTCTATAATCCTATTAATAAACTCTATTACATGGGGATTTGCTCAGCAAAACACTGATGCTGTGAGACTTATCAATAATTACATTGAAACTATTCAGCAGGAAACCATTACCGCTGATTTTATGTTGAAGGTTTCTGAAAAAAATGATGTAAATTCGCAATCGTTTTCAGGGAAAGCTATTCTGAGAGCAGATAAATTTTTCTTGGAAATGGATGAATTAATGGTATGGTTCGACGGTAAAACGCAATGGACTTACATGATGAATGCGGATGAGGTAACGATTACAGAGCCTGATGCAGAGGAGCTTGCACAGACAAACCCCATTACGATTATTTCAGCATTTAGGTCAGTCAGCAACATCAACTTCAGTAAAACAAAAAGCAATATCAATCACCTTATTGAGTTCAGTCCCAAAACAAAAAAGGCTGATTTCAACAGGATAGTAGTGGCATTAAACAAGACGAACAACCAACTCGCCTACCTCAA
>CAYVWK010000068.1:0-2869 GCA_964455235.1 uncultured Paludibacter sp. | reverse complement strand
GAAAAAGTACGTACCCTGATTATTGGGTCGGGTCCTGCGGGATATACCGCAGCAATTTATGCAGCACGGGCAAATTTATCGCCCGTTTTATATGAAGGTATGCAGCCTGGTGGTCAGCTGACTACCACGACTGAGGTGGAGAATTTTCCTGGTTTTCCAGAAGGAATTACGGGTCCAGAATTAATGGCACAAATGAAAAAACAGGCAGAGCGTGTTGGTGCCGATTTAAGATATGGACGTGCGACCGCAACTGATTTATCAGCAGCACCTTACAAAGTAACTATTGATGGCGACAAAGTGATTGAAGCCGATACTATCATCATTGCAACAGGTGCTACTGCTAAGTATTTGGGAATACCTGATGAAACAGTCTATGCAGGCATGGGTGTTTCTGCTTGTGCAACCTGTGATGGATTCTTCTACCGCAACCTGAAAGTTGCTGTTGTAGGTGGTGGTGATACCGCTTGTGAAGAAGCTATCTACCTATCAGGATTAGCATCGAAAGTCTATATGATAGTGCGTAAACCCTATTTACGTGCATCGAAAATCATGCAAGACCGCGTATTCAATAACCCCAAAATTGAAGTCTTATTCGAGCACGAAACGGAAGGTTTAACAGGGGAAAAAGTGGTACAAGGAGTAAATTTAGTGAAACGTAGAGGTCAATCCGATGAGGAGAAAGTCCATGTAGAAATTGATGGATTCTTCTTAGCCATTGGTCATACCCCCAACTCAGAAATTTTCAAACCATGGGTAGAGACCGATGAGACAGGCTTCATCAAAACCCAGCCAGGTACACCCAAAACTAATGTACCAGGTGTATTTGCCGCGGGTGACATCGCTGACCCACATTACCGTCAAGCCATCACCGCAGCAGGCACAGGCGCCCAAGCCGCCATCGAAGCCGAGCGTTATTTGCAGCAATAAACTGCTAATAAAACATATATCAAAAGAAAGAGGGAGCTGAAAAGAGTTTCCTCTTTTTTTGTGAGTAACTAAAAAAATCACCCATCAATTAAATAATATATTTGTCAACTAAAATATAATCGTCAGTTTTATTATAAATCTTATAAAACATTCGTACAAAGTGTTTTAATTAAAATTTTGAATATAGAAGTTTACATATCATCAAAAATTATATAAATAAATATTGCATTTTTGTAAACTAAACACTATATTTGCAGAACAATTAAAAACATCAATGAAAATGAAAAAGATTTTTTCAGAACGTTTTAAGTCAGCTCGTTTAATGAAAGGCTTTTCATTACAGGATTTAGCTGATGCCTTAGACAATCAATTAACTCGTCAAGCATTACACCGTTACGAGAAAGGAGAAGTTATGCCCGACAGTAACAAAATCAATCTATTAAGTAAGGCATTAGATGTACATCCTGATTATTTTTTTAGAAGTACTACCGTAAAATTGGGCGAAATTGAATATCGAAACTTAAACAAAATGCCGCAAAAAGAAGCTTCTATCATCAAGGAAAAAACCAAAGACTATCTTTCGCGCTATTTAGAATTGGAAGAGATATTAGGATTGCCGAATGAGTTTGAGGATTACTTGAAAGACTTTGAAGTTGTTATCGAATATGAACAAGTAAACAGAGCTGCAGAACTCCTACGCTATAAATGGGGATTAGGAAATGCTCCTATTTTTAATATTGTGGAGCTGTTAGAAGATAAAAATATCAAGGTAATTAATTTAAGAGTTAATGATGATTTTGATGGCTTACAAACTCGTGTGAATGACACTATTCCTGTAATAGCGTATAATGCAAACAAGATAAACAAGCCCGATAGAATACGTTTTACTTTGTTACATGAATTAGCTCATCTGCTGTTGAAATTTGGGGATATCAGTTCAAAACAAAAAGAAGTTTTATGCCATCAATTTGCAGGAGCTATGTTATTATCAGAAGAAACCATAAAAGGAGAATTGGGGAAACAGAGAAACAAACTTTCAATTAATGAATTGGGGAACATCAAAAAACAATACGGAATTTCAATGCAAGCTATTGTAATGAGGGCAAAAGATTGTGGTATTATTAGCGAATATTACACTAATCAATTCTTTTTTTTAATCAAACAAATGAATTGGAAAATAGATGAACCTATTGATTATATGGGAGTTGAAGAGTCGAATCGTTTTGAACAACTATTATTTCGAGCATTAATTGAAGAACAAATCTCCATCTCCAAAGCAGCTTCATTAAACAACCAAACTTTAGCTGATTTCAGGAAAAATTATCAAATGGTGTTTTAACTCTATATCTGTTGATTTTGAACTATGAAAATAAAAATTGCTGTTACGGATGCTAATATCTTTATTGATTTATATAATTTAGGTTTGACAAATTTATTTTTTAACCTCGAACTTGAAATACACACAACTGCCGCAGTCTTGTATGAGTTATATGCAACACAACAAAATGCACTTTGAGTCTACCAATCTCTTAATACACTTATCATTCACAATTTACAAGAGCAAGATTTCATTGAAATTTACAATAAAAATTACCCCAAATCTTTATCAGAAGCCGATAAGTCGGTATTACATATTGCCAACAAAATCAATGCGTGCGCGCTGAGTAGCGATAAGACACTTCGGAATTGCGCTAAAAACAAGGAAATTGAATATCACGGTATGATATGGATTTTTGATAAACTCGTTGAAACGACAATATTAACCCCAAAAGAAGCAAAACACAAATTAAAACAACTTGTAGCTTCTAATTTTCTTTTCGGAACAATCAAAAATTAGTTACTGAGCTTGAAAAGCGGTTGAAGCTGTGGGATTAATTCTGAAAACAGTGTTTTCAGAATTATTATAGTCTCATTTCCAGCATTATATAAAACTATTTTAGTA
>CAYVWK010000067.1:2446-11718 GCA_964455235.1 uncultured Paludibacter sp. | reverse complement strand
TTTTCAGTTTAGGAAAAAATATGATGAATCATTCAGAAATACAAGCAGTTAAACAACGTTACGGGATTATTGGTAATTCGGAGCTTTTGAATAGGGCTATCGATATTGCCGTGCAAGTGGCGCCTACCGACTTATCTGTGCTGATAACAGGTGAAAGTGGCGTTGGTAAAGAGAATTTCCCGCAAATTATACATCAATTTAGTCATAGAAAACATGGTCCGTACATCGCTGTGAACTGTGGCGCTATTCCCGAAGGTACAATCGATTCGGAGCTTTTTGGACATGAAAAAGGTTCGTTTACAGGGGCTACTTCTGATAGAAAAGGTTATTTTGAAGTGGCAGATGGGGGCACTATTTTTTTAGATGAGGTAGGTGAACTACCTCTAGCTACGCAGGTGCGACTATTACGGGTGTTGGAAGCTGGCGAATTTATCAAAGTGGGTTCATCAAAAGTGTTGAAAACTAATGTGCGCGTCGTTGCGGCTACCAATCGTGAGATGGTGCAGGCTATTAAAGAGGGAAAGTTTCGGGAGGATTTGTACTATCGCCTGAATACGGTTCCTGTTTTTATTCCCCCTTTACGTGAACGGAAAGATGATATTGTGCTGCTATTCAGGAAGTTCGCTTCTGATTTTGCAGATAAATATAAAATGCCAGCTATCAAACTGACGGATGAGGCCAAAACCATGTTGTGCAACTATTACTGGAAGGGCAATGTACGTCAGCTGAAAAATATCACCGAACAAATATCAGTCATAGAGCAGCAACGTGACATCAATGCGGAGGTTCTGAAAAAATACCTACCCAAAGAAAATATGGATTTGCTGCCTGCTTTGTTTATGGGCAATCGCTCATCAGACCAAAAAACATTTAATTCGGAACGTGAAATTCTGTATCAAGTGCTGTTTGATATGAAAAAAGACATGAACGACCTGAAAAAGATAGTTCATGATATGATGAGTGGGCAAATACCTGCTAATCAATCTTATGATATAGATTATCCAGCTCCAATTCAAGATGCGGATATGCTGATTACCAATTTTGAAAGAGAAAAAGAACAAAAGTTCCGTCCAACTACTCCTTATCAACCTACTACTCCGTATCAAGAAGATAGGGACGATTCGCCTTATATGGATGCTGAGGTGTATCAGGATGTAGAGACAGTGCAAGAGCCTGTTAGCTTGATAGATATGGAAAAGCAGATGATTAAAAAGACTTTGGAGAAGTACCGCGGACGAAGGAAGCCAGCTGCTGAAGAATTAAAAATATCGGAACGTACACTCTATAGAAAAATTAAAGAGTATGGATTGGAATAAGTTTGATATCACTGAGATTAAAACTGATAAGAGACAGATAACGAGTAAGTTAAACCTGTTTTTATTGGTTTTTACAAGCCTGATTTTGATGCAAGCTTGCACAATATCTTATACGTTTAATGGGGCTTCTATTGATTATAGTAAGACTAGATCTATTTCTATAGTTGATTTTAACAATGTAGCTGAATTAGTGCATCCTCCTCTTGCTCAGGAATTTACAGAAAATCTGAGAGATAAATACTCCAAACAAACCAGACTACAATTACTGAAAAATAATGGAGATATGCATTTGGAAGGAGAAATCGTGGGCTACCATCTGACGCCTATGTCGATTGGGGCAGACTCGTATTCGGCGGAGACTAAGCTGACTGTGACTATCAATGTGCGGTTTACGAATAAATCCAATCCTGAGGATGATTTTGAGAAGAAGTATATGGCGTTTCAGTCGTTTGATAGTAATAGGATGTTGACGGATGTGCAAGATGACTTGCTTAAAATAATCACGGAAGACATCATAGACAATATATATAATGATACAGTTGCCAAATGGTAAACCTTAAATAGAGAGTCATGACGGTAAATGATTTTTCAGCCTTAATTTTTAACCCCAACATGGTGCAAGCAGCGCATGAAGGTGACTTGAAAGAGATAGTCGATTTTTATCCCTATTTTTCTCATGCTAGAATTTTGTATTTGAAATCTTTGCAACAGTCTGGCAATCTGCTTTTTGAATCACATATTGCTTCTACTTCTTTGTATGCTTCTGATAGAGAGAGTCTGTTTTTTTATTTGTATCCTGATAAAAAACTGTCAAAAGCACCATCTGAATTTCAGCGGGAGGAGCGTTTCACAGGTAGCTATTTTGATTTGTTGGAGATGGCAGAAGGTGCAGGAGGTGAGCAACCCATATCGCTCAAGAAGATAGCTGAACAGTTGAAGGCATCGCGCAAATCCTTGATGGTTGAGCCAAAAGATGAAGTAGCGGAAAAAAGCGAGGCAATGAAATCAGCCGAAAAGCCAAAAGTTGAGCAGCCAGCGAAAGATAGGAATGAAGAAGAAGTTGGGCTGTTAGGTGAAGTTGATTCAGGTGCGGAAGTTTCATCATCAGAAAAAATAAAAAAAGAAAAAGTTGTACAGGAAAAAGTTGAGTTTAAGCGACCTGTAAAGCCTCATATTCCTGTTCCTGATTACTTTAAGGAGGAAGACCCTTTAGAAAAGATGAGTTTAGAGGAGAAAAGCAAGTGGTATATTCAGCAGAAAAAATATCCTGAGGCAATCCAAATATTGAAACAATTATATTTGATTAATCCAAAAAAAAGTATTTACTTTGCAGACCAAATTCGATTTTTGGAGAAAATTACATCAAAAACAACATAAAACGAACGATAATGTATTCATTTTTAATAGTCCTGATTTTAATTACGTCTTTATTGCTGATTTTATTAGTATTAGTTCAAAACTCAAAAGGAGGCGGTTTAGCGGCAGGTTTTTCATCTTCTAACCAAATTATGGGTGTGAGAAAAACCACTGATTTTTTAGAGAAAGCAACTTGGACATTAGCAGTTGCCCTTGTGGTGTTTTCAATTGTAACAGTAGCTTTCCGACCAGGGGTTAAGCATAGTCATGATTCAGAAATTATCGAGCATATTCAAGAAAAAACGGATATGAACTCTGGGATGATGAATCCTGGTTTTGGTGGAGAAGACGCTGATAATCAAGAGTAATTTAATTGAAAAATATACTGAAGCGTATCATTTTTTGATGCGCTTTATTTTTATATAGACCTATGTTGCAGATAGATGAGACGATAATCAGTTTTGATTTGTTTGATGAGTATTTTGTATGTGATCTTGTGAAATGCAAGGGGGCATGCTGTATAGAAGGCGATGCTGGAGCACCTTTAGAGGAGGATGAAATCAAAAAGATAGAGGAAATACTGCCTGTAATTTGGGATGATTTATCAGATAAATCAAAAGCAATTATTAAAAAACAAGGCGTTTATTATATAGATGAGGATAATGAGCCTGTGACATCCATTGTGAATGGAAAAGAATGTGTTTTTACCTATTTTGATGAACAGGGGATATGTAAATGTGCCATCGAAAAGGCGTATAAAGAGGGTAAAACTGATTTTGTGAAGCCGATTTCTTGTCATTTGTACCCCGTTAGAATACAAAAGTATAGAAACTTCGAGGCAGTGAACTACCATAAATGGGATATTTGTGATTGTGCATTGAAACTTGGTAATAAGTTGCAAGTACCTATGTATGAGTTTCTTAAAGAACCATTAGAACGAAAATTTGGTCAGGAGTGGTATGAACAAGTATGCGTTGCAGCTAAAGAAATTGGGCGAGAAAAATAATTTATCAGAAATATTTGAATTATTGTTTGCTAGATTTAAAAAAAAGCTGTAATTTTGCACTCTATTTTGAAAAAGGAAAAAATAAAAGTATATAGCAATGTCAAAAATTTGTCAAATAACCGGTAAAAAGGCGATGGTTGGAAACAATGTTTCTCACTCAGTGCGCCGTACCAAAAGAACTTTTGATGTGAATTTGTTTAGCAAAAAGTTCTATTGGGTAGAGCAAGATATGTGGATTACGCTTAAAGTATCTGCAGCCGGCTTAAGAACGATTAATAAAGTAGGATTGGATGCAGCTTTGAAAAAAGCAGCTGAAAAAGGTTATTTATACGCTTAATAAGGAGGAGTAAAGATGGCAAAGAAGCATAAAGACGCGAGAGCGCAAATTATTTTGGAGTGTACAGAACATAAAGAAAGTGGTATGCCAGGTACTTCTCGTTATATTACGATGAAAAACCGTAAAAATACACCTGCTCGTTTGGAGTTGAAAAAATACAATCCAATTTTGAGAAAAGTAACAGTTCATAGAGAAATTAAATAAGGTAAAGTTATGGCAAAGAAAGCGATATCAAGATTGGCTAAAGCAGAAAGCCGTTCTTTAGCTAAAGTGATTAAAATGGTGAAATCTCCAAAAACTGGTGCTTACGTTTTTGAAGAAGATATGGTTCATGTGGATGATATTAAAGCTCATATTGCGAAATAATATAACTAGCTTGATATAAGAATCTTAAATCCTCTCGTTTGTAAAATGAGGGGATTTTTTAATGTGTAAATTGAAAATATATGTTAACTTTGTGGCTGGGTTTTGTGGCATAACTGAAATCTTGTCTCTATATGTAGACAATTACCTTACTGTCTGCACACAAAACTTAGCATTAGTTCATACAAAATTTTATATATAATGGGGATATTTGGTTTCTTCAATAAAGAAAAAAAAGATACGCTAGACCAAGGCTTAGCTAAAACAAAAGATAGTGTTTTTTCAAAATTATCACGTGCCGTTGTCGGGAAATCCAAAGTGGATGACGAAGTGCTCGATAATTTGGAAGAGGTGCTGATTAGTTCGGATGTGGGCGTGGAGACTACTTTGCGTA
Organism: uncultured Paludibacter sp.; assembly: GCA_964455235.1. GTDB lineage: Bacteria > Bacteroidota > Bacteroidia > Bacteroidales > Paludibacteraceae > Paludibacter. Next base: position 6,946 of record CAYVWK010000067.1, on the reverse strand, counting down.
TTATCGAACGTATAGAGGAGCGAGTTGCTCGAGATAAGTATATCAATACCAGTGAGCTAAATGCTATTCTGAAAAATGAAATTGTCTCTCTTTTAGCTGAAAATGAGTTATCATCTCATGCTGATTTTGATACTGAATTACCTGATAAACCGTATGTGATTATGGTGGTTGGCGTAAATGGTGTAGGTAAAACTACCACGATTGGTAAGTTAGCACATCAGTTTACTAAGGCTGGCAAAAAGGTGTACCTTGGTGCTGCGGATACCTTCCGTGCGGCGGCTATAGACCAATTAGTAATCTGGGGCGAAAGGGTAGGGGTGCCCGTGATTAAACAGAAAATGGGTTCTGATCCTGCTTCTGTTGCTTATGATACAGTGGCTTCTGCCAAAGCAAATGATGCGGATGTGGTAATTATCGATACAGCTGGACGACTACATAATAAAATCAACTTGATGAACGAGTTGACGAAAATCAAAAATGTCATGCAGAAGGTTGTGCCTAATGCGCCGCATGAAATTTTGCTGATTCTAGATGGTTCAACTGGTCAAAATGCTTTTGAACAAGCCAAGCAGTTTACCAAAGCTACTGATGTGAATGCATTGGCTGTGACTAAGTTAGATGGTACTGCAAAAGGTGGAGTGGTGATTGGTATCTCCGATCAATTTAAAATTCCAGTGAAATATATAGGTTTAGGTGAAGGTATAGATCACTTGCAAGTGTTTGACCGACAAGCCTTTGTTGACTCTTTATTTGACTAGATGAAGAAAGGGAAAGTTGATATTATTACGATGGGATGCTCCAAGAATTTAGTTGATTCTGAGCAACTGATGCGTCAGTTTGATGCTTTAGGCTATGAGGTTGAACATGACACGGAATATCCCAATGGTGAAATTGCTATTGTCAATACTTGTGGTTTTATTGGTGATGCGAAGGAAGAAAGCATCCATACCATTTTGCAGCTTGCCGAGCTGAAACAAGATAAACGCATAGGTAAACTGTATGTAATGGGCTGTCTTTCTGAGCGATATATGAAAGAATTGCAGCTCGAAATTCCCGAAGTGGATAAGTATTACGGTAAGTTTAATTATAATGATATTTTAGTTGATATTGGTCAAGAATACCGTGCTGACCTACGTTTGGAGCGTTCGCTGACGACTCCTCCTCACTATGCTTATATCAAAATTTCAGAGGGTTGTAATCGAACTTGTTCTTATTGCGCAATTCCCATTATCACAGGTCAGCATCGTTCGCGTAAAATAGAAGATATTGAAGCTGAGGTTCGTCTATTGGTAAATAAAGGTGTGAAGGAATTTCAGCTTATTGCACAAGACCTATCTTATTATGGATTAGATAGATACAAGAAAAATGAATTGCCTCAGTTAGTCGATAGATTGTCGGATATTTCAGGAGTGGAATGGTTGCGTTTGCACTATGCTTATCCTGCGCATTTTCCGTATGATTTGCTAAAAGTAATGCGAGATAAGGAGAATGTCTGCAAGTACTTAGATATTGCGCTTCAGCATGTTAGCGATAAGATGTTGAAGTTGATGCGTAGGAATTTCACTAAAAATAAAACCTACGATTTATTGCAAAGAATGAGGGAGGAAGTTCCTGGTATCCATATTCGTACTACGATGTTGGTTGGTCATCCAGGCGAAACGCAGGAAGATATGGATGAGTTGAAAGACTTCATTCGTGATGCTCGTTTTGAGCGTATGGGGGCATTTACCTATTCACATGAAGAAAGTACATATAGTCATCAGCATTATCAAGATGATATACCGCAAGAAATTAAGGAGCAGCGACTTGCTGAGCTTATGACAATTCAAGAGGAAATTTCAAGGGAGATAAACGAACAGAAAATCGGTACTGACATGAAGGTGATGATCGATAGATTGGAGCAGGACTATTATATTGGTCGTACTGAATTTGATTCTCCAGAGGTTGATCCAGAGGTGCTTATTCCCATCGATACACCTAATATTAATATTGGTGATTTTTATCAAGCACAGATTGTAGATGCGAACGCATTTGATTTGTATGCGAAATAATTCTAAATTAATACTGTATAGAGATGAAACACAAAGAGTTAGTTAGTGCAATTTCCGTGAAGTTAGATTTGCCAGAAGATGATGTAGAACGCATGCTTCAAGCTGCAGTCAACCTCATTACAGAGCAGTTGGTTGAAGGTAATTCTGTTCATTTTCAAGGGTTTGGCTCTTTTGAGTTTAAAAGAAGAGAAGAGCGAATTTCTGTGCATCCATCTTCTCAAAAACGAACCTTGATACCTCCCAAGCAGATTGTGTATTTCCGACCAGGGGCACCTATCAAAAATAAACTTAAGACTTTAAGCCATGAGTAAAAAGAAGATTAATGCAGCAGATTTAGTGGATATGCTCGCTTTAGAGCTAGGCCTAACTAAAAAATTGTCGGATGATTTCATCAAAGCTTTGACAGAAACGATTGAAGATGCTTTGTTGGAACAGGATAGCGTGCGTATTCATGGTTTGGGCACTTTCAAAACTCAATGGAATAATCCTCGCAAAAGTGTGGATGTGAATACAGGTGAAGATATTTTGATTGATGGATTTTATAAACTGGTTTTTACTCCTGAAAACACACTAAAAGACTTAGCCAATGAGCCTTACGAGCATCTTGAGTCGGTTGTTTTAGAAGAGAAAGATGTGGAAGAAGATGATAATCTAATCAATTCAGATGAGGAGAATGAGGATGATAATGATATGCCTACCGATAGAAAATCAAAAGGAAATAATGCCGATCCTGTTTTGGCACCCCTTCGCCATTTAGACGAACAAGCCAGCGAAATCAAGGATTTGTTGTCGGAGATTAATGCCCTGAGAGAACCAAAGGAAGAGAAAGTTGATGTTGTAGAGGCAACTTCCATGTCACCTGTTGCAGATGAAGATGAAGATGTATCTGATGTTGAAGCGGATGCAGAGGAAAATGATTATTCGCCCGCAGATGAGGATGTTGAAGATATTGAAAATATTGATGCAGAAGCAACTTCCGTGTTGCCTATTGCAGATGCAGCTGGTGACGCCGATTTACCAGAAGAACCATCATCACCCAAAACTAAACCCACTGAATCACAAAATGCTATCACCAAAACTTGGAAATTCATTTATACCTTTCTGATTATCGCATTGATAGCGGTATTAATAGGAGTATTGGTTCAAAAGGGAGCTATTTCTTATCTGAAAGAGTTTTTTGAGGATACATTCAAGTCACATCAAGTAGCATTAGTGCAAGTTCAAGATGAGTCTTTAATTGATGAACTATCCAAAAATGAAGATATTGCGGATATAGAAGAAGCCACTGAATTGCCTACTCAAATTGTAGATGAAACGGATGATAATACAGATTTATCAGCAGTGCTGGCTATTGAAAAGGTGAGACAAGGTAGTCGTTTGGCCCAAATTGCTTTCCGTCACTATGGCGTACGTGAGTTTTGGGTGTACATTTATGAAGCCAATAGAGATAAATTAAATACACCAGATGATTTAGCAGTTGGTATGGAGTTGATTATTCCTGTTTTAAGTCCAGAAATAGGAGATAGAAATAACCCTGAATGCATTGAAATAGCTAAAAAATTGCAAGATAAATATATAAATAGATAATCAATAACGTAAAATTTTATTCATGTATAGTATGAAACGTATAGTAGTATCCATCCTATTGATAGGATTAGTAAATGGCGCTTTTGCTCAAGTGACAGAAGCCGAAAAAACTTTGAGAAGTCAAACAAAAGTTGAAGAACAAGGTTGGAAAAAAGGAGCTGTGTTTGGCGTGAATGTCAGTCAAGCCTCTCTTACAAACTGGGCTGCTGGGGGGCAAAACTCTTTTGGTATGAATGGGTTGATAAGTACCTTTATCAATTATAGTAAAGAAAAAATAACCTGGGACAACTCTTTGGATATTGGTTATGGTATCCTTCAACAAGGAAATAATACGGCATTTATTAAGACAGATGACCGCTTCGATTTTGCTTCAAAATTTGGTATGGAGGCAACCAAAAAGTTGTATTATGCTGCCTTACTTAATTTTAAAACGCAGTTGACAGAGGGTTTGGATTATGCTACCAACACCCGCATATCTAACTTCTTGGCACCTGCTTATACCTTAGGTGCAATTGGTTTGGATTATAAACCGAACAACTACCTGACAGCTTTTTTAGCACCAGTAACGGGTAAACTTACGATCGTAAATGATACATTACTATCAAATAAAGGTGCTTTCGGTGTAACTCCAGGTGAGAAAGTTAAATCTGAATTTGGGGGTTATTTGAGAGCAGTTTTTAGTAAAGGTGATTTTCAAACTGAATGGTTGAAAAACTTTTCTGTTACAAGTAAGTTAGATCTTTTCTCTAATTATCTCTATCGTCCACAAGATATTGACGTAAGCTGGGAAAATATGCTAATCTTCAAAATTAATAAATACATCTCTGTAAATCTAAATACCCATTTAATTTACGATGCAGAT
>CAYVWK010000067.1:0-2346 GCA_964455235.1 uncultured Paludibacter sp. | reverse complement strand
AAATCTAAAGTTCAATTCAAGGAAATTTTAGGTGTAGGTTTCTTGTATAAGTTTTAAAACTCCATTAAATCATAGGTTTTTTACTGAAGTTAAAGGCCAATTCATGGATGTGTTTTGGCCTTTTGCTTTTGTCAAAAATAAATGCTAATTTTGCATGCAATTTTTAATCATCCTAATTGATAGTATAACATTTTGATTGATAGAGATTTGGGTGTTTGCTATCGTTTTTTATTTGAATATATGTCGAGATACAAAATTATGACTGCAGATGAAGCTGCAGCTTATGTAAACCATGGTGATGCCGTAGGTTTTAGTGGTTTTACACCTGCTGGCTCTGCTAAAGTAGTGCCATCTGCTATCGCTCGTAGAGCAGAAGCCTTCCACGCAGAAGGTAAAGAGTTTAAAATTGGAGTGTATACAGGAGCATCTACAGGCGACTCTTTAGATGGAGCTTTGGCACGCGCCGATGCTGTTTTGTTCCGCACCCCTTATCAATCAAATAAAGACTTAAGAAATTCTTTGAATACTGAAGGGACTCCTTATTTCGATATGCACTTATCAGCTATTGCCTCGCATTTGCGTTTTGGTTTTATGCCAAAACCTCGCATTGCTGTTATTGAAGCTTGCGATTTGTCTGATGATGGTGAAATTGTGCTGACATCTTCCGTAGGCATTTCTCCTACTATTGCACAGTTGGCCGACCATATTATAATAGAGTTGAATACAAAACACCCTAAAGCATTGAAGGGTTTTCATGATATTTTTGAACCTATCAATCCTCCTCATAGACCACCTCTTACACTGATGACTCCATCAGATAGAATGGGTGAGCCTGTTATCAAAGTAAATCCAGATAAAATTATTGCTGTTGTAGAAACACATTTAGACGATGAGGTCGGTGGTTTTGCTCCCTCTGATGAGGTGACAGATAAAATTGGTCAAAATGTAGCTGATTTCTTAGCTGCTGAATTGAAGACAGGAAGAATCCCTAAAGAGTTTTTACCAATTCAATCGGGTGTAGGGAATATAGCCAATGCGGTGATGGCATCCTTAGGCACCAATCCTGATATCCCCGATTTTCAAATGTACACTGAAGTAATTCAAGATTCCGTGATTGATTTGATTCGCCAAGGTAAGGTAACCTTTGCAAGCGGTTGCTCATTAACGGTATCTCCTCCAGTATTAAAACAATTATATGAAGATTTAGAATTTTTCCGTGATAAATTAGTCTTGCGTCCACAGGAAATGTCGAATAGTCCAGAATTAGCTCGTCGTTTAGGACTTATTACTATTAATACAGCCCTCGAAGCTGATATTTTTGGTAATGTGAATAGTACACACGTCATGGGTGCAAAAATGATGAATGGAATTGGAGGTTCGGCAGACTTCACAAGAAGCGCCTATATATCTATATTTACGACGCCGTCGACTGCAAAGGGAGGAAAAATCTCTGCTATTGTACCGATGGTAAGCCATGTTGACCAAAATGAACACTCGGTAAATGTGATAATCACGGAGCATGGTATAGCTGATTTGCGTGGAAAATCTCCAATAGACCGTGCACATGCTATTATAGAGAACTGTGTTGACCCTTCTTATCGACCTATGTTAAGGGATTATTTGAAGCTTTCGGGTCCATCGCATACCCCACATAATCTAAAAGCTTGCTTCGGAATGCACTTAACTTTCCAGGAAACAGGTAATATGCATGATACAGACTGGGAAAAATTCAAATAAATTGAATATATAACTTGCAGACTTTCAGCATGTAAAAAATTAAATGAAAATTATTTGATAATATTTCATCTGAAAGTTTGCAAGTTAATTAAATAGTCTCTATCTTTGCACCCGCTTTTAGAGATAAGCAGGAAACGAAAATAGTTCATTGAAATTTAGGGCAAGCATTAGCAACAAAAGGTCAGTAAAAAAATAATTTATTTTTTTGTCAAATAGTTGCAGGTTTCAAAAAAAGCATTTATCTTTGCAGCCCTTTTGGTTTATAAAAATCAGTATCTGATTTAGGTTGAATGTTCCGAGCGGGAATACTCAATAACACAAAGACCATATTTTACCAATATAAGCACATAAGTTCATTAACTCAATAGAAGGCTGTGAAGTCTGAGGGTGGATAGCTGTGTTTGCTGAAAATAGAATAGGAGTCGAAACGATCTTTGAAATGATTAAACAATGATAAATTAAGTAGTATAAGAAAGGGAATGAAATATTATACCACGTCAATAAAACTTAATAGTAATACATTGTAGTACATATAACTAATAATAAAGGAATGGTCATCCGAGCAAAAAACAAGATTACAACGAAGAGTTTGATCCTGGCTCAGGATGA
>CAYVWK010000066.1:0-11720 GCA_964455235.1 uncultured Paludibacter sp. | reverse complement strand
TGCTATTTGCACCACATCCGAACTATAATCAAAAGTTTTTTCAACAAAACCTTTGGTGGCATGCCAGGCTATGGCTTGCACAGTTTCCTTACGCGTTTGAATTTGTAAGATACTATTATTGATGAAAGTATTGCGTCCTTCATTATTGGCTTGCTTCTCATTGAAGAAAGAATACTGACGTAGCAGACTTTCATTTTCAAAATAAAAACCCGGTTGCCAATGCGACTCAGCATCATCTGACGGCAAGAAATCGTCATGAAAGGTCAATTGCGCAGACTTCAGCAGTTTATGTTCCGACTTCTCAAACCTTGCAGTTGATTTTAAAATACCAAGTCGGCGCCTCCAGCTTAGATTCATTTTGGTTAGTTCTATAGATTATTATCAAGCATCTATTTTAGCATAAGTAGCATTTTCTTCGATAAACTGACGACGTGGCGCTACCTCATCTCCCATCAACATAGAGAAAACATGATCAGCAGAAGCTGCATTTTCGATAGTTACTTGTCGTAATGTACGTGTTTCCGGATTCATAGTGGTCTCCCACAGACGAATTTCGTTCATTTCCCCTAAACCTTTATAGCGTTGGATATTTACCGACCCTTCACTACCACCTCCGTATTTATCGACAAAAGCCTGACGTTGTTGGTCATTCCAGCAATACTCTTCAACCCTGCCTTTTTTACATAAATATAAAGGTGGTGTTGCGATATACAAATAACCTTGCTCAATCAGTTCTTTCATATGGCGGAAGAAGAAAGTCATGATAAGCGTTGCAATATGACTACCATCCACGTCGGCATCCGTCATGATAACTACTTTATGATAACGCAGTTTAGAAAGATTCAATGCTTTGCTATCTTCTTCAGTACCTATGGTTACTCCCAAAGCAGTATATATATTTCTAATTTCTTCGCTTTCCAACACCTTATGCGGCATAGCTTTTTCCACATTCAAAATCTTACCCCTCAAAGGCAACACAGCTTGAAACTGTCTGCTTCTACCTTGTTTGGCTGTACCACCGGCTGAGTCCCCTTCGACTAAGAAAAGCTCACAATTTTCAGGATTTTTATCTACGCAATCTGCTAATTTTCCTGGCAAGCCACCACCAGTAAGTGGAGATTTCCTCTGCACCATTTCGCGAGCTTTTCGTGCAGCGGCACGTGCTGTAGCTGCCAAAATCACCTTCTCAACGATAATTTTTGCAGATCTTGGATTTTCTTCCAAATAATTGCCCAAGGCTTCACCCACAGCCATATCTACAGAACCCATCACCTCATTATTACCTAATTTAGTTTTGGTCTGTCCTTCAAATTGTGGTTCTGCTACTTTTATAGAGATAACAGCTGTCAATCCCTCTCTAAAGTCATCACCACTAACCTCCACCTTCACTCTTTCGAGCATTTTGCTTTCTTCTGCATACTTTTTCAAGGTACGCGTTAAGCCCCTGCGAAAACCGGCTAAGTGAGTTCCTCCTTCTATCGTGTTGATATTATTTACGTAAGAGTGAACATTCTCATTGTAAGAAGTATTGTAAGTCATCGCGATTTCTACAGGCGTACCATTTTTTTCTGTTACTATATGTATAATCTCATCAACGAGAGCTTCGCGTGCTTCATCTATGTAAGCAACAAATTCCTTTAAGCCTTCGTCAGAATAGAAAGATTCTGTTTTGTAAGCTCCGTTCTCATCTTGAACACGTTCATCTGTCAAGTTAAGCGTAATGCCTGCATTCAGGAAAGCCAGCTCTCTCAAACGATTTGAAAGGATTTCATACTTATATATTGTTTCAGTAAAAATCGTATCATCAGGTAAAAAGGTAGTCGTTGTTCCGGTCCGGTCTGTATCGCCAATAACCTGCACGTCATGTTTAGGAATACCACAAGAATATTCTTGTACGTGCAACTTGCCATCACGGGCTACTTCTACGCGCATCTCAATGGATAGGGCGTTAACGCAAGAAACGCCAACCCCGTGCAGACCGCCCGAAACCTTGTAGCTATCCTTGTCGAACTTACCGCCGGCATGTAAAACAGTCATCACAACTTCCAAAGCTGATTTACCTTCTTTCTCATGAAAATCAACCGGAATACCCCGACCATTATCTCTTACGGAGATAGCATTATTTTTATGAATAACAACATCTATAGTATCGCAATAGCCTGCCATTGCCTCATCTATGGAGTTGTCTATAACCTCATAAACCAAATGATGAAGTCCCTTAGTGCTAATGTCACCTATATACATCGCAGGGCGTTTACGTACCGCCTCAAGACCTTCTAAAACCTGTATGCTACTCGCACCGTAAGCTTCATTATGTATCAAATTCTCTTCAACGCTCATGTTTTGTTCTTAACTTTAATTATTTCCACCCTTATCATTAGCCTTTTTATGCGACATGCGCGATAGCTAAACAAGAGTAAGTGTTCTATATTTTAATACTAAAAAAAACATACAAATATAGCTGAAAAAATTCGGATATACAAATCATTTATAGCAGTTTTTTGAGCTTTGCAAGTCTGGGGAAACGACATAAAGGCTTTAAATTGTTTAATAAAATAAAACATGTATTTTTGTAAACTGATAAATAAAATTTTTCACATCATGAGCATTATTGATTCTATACGTTCTGCTACAGGCAAAACTGCTTTTTCTTTTGAACTACTGCCACCACTGAAGGGCAATGGTTTGGATAGTGTCTTTAACACCATAGACACCCTATTGGAGTTTGATCCTAAATATATCAATATAACAACGCACAGAAGTGAGTTGATACAAACACAAAAGTCTGACGGAACGATAGTGCAAACTGCTCACAGGCATCGTCCGGGCACAGTAGCTATAGCCGCAGCTATTCAGCATAAATATAATATACCGGTTGTGCCACATATTATTTGTAGTGGTTTTAGCAAGGAAGAGACTGAATATGCTCTGATTGATTTGCAGTTTTTAGGCATTACTAACCTATTGCTGCTGAGAGGCGACAAGGGCAAGCATGAAGAAAAATTTACAGCTACCGGTCACCATTATGCTACTGAACTTCAAGCGCAAGTCAATCAATTCAACAAGGGTTTATTTTTGGATGGAACCAATATTCAAGGCAAAATCACTCCTTTCACCTACGGCATGGCTTGTTATCCTGAAAAACATGCGGAATCGCCCAATATTGAACAGGATTTATATTATGCTAAGATGAAGGTAGATGCAGGAGCGGAATATTTAGTAACACAAATGTTTTTCGACAATCAAAAGTATTATGATTTTGTTGAAAAGTGCCAGAAAGCCGGTATCAATGTGCCTATCATTCCCGGTATCAAACCCATTACTTTAAAAAACCAGTTGACTGTGTTACCTAAGATTTTCCACACCCTTATTCCGGAAGAATTATCGAAAGCCTTAACAGCTTGCAAAACTGATGAAGAGGCTGTAGAAGTGGGAATTGAATGGTGTACCTATCAATCTAAAGACTTAATTGCACATGGAGTTCCCAGCATACATTTTTACAGTTTGATGGCTACGCAAAGTGTAAAAAGAGTGGCGCAAAAGGTATATTAAACTTGCAAAAGCAAGGGTGAATGGTAACTATTGTACAATAAAAAGAAAAGTCGTATATTCGCACAGATTTTTAGAGACTAAAACTAAATATTTTCGTTGAACGTAAAATTAAAAGTTATGAGTGAAAAAACAAAATATACAGACATTGAATTAGAAGAGTTTCGTCAGATCATCAACGAAAAACTAGCAAAGGCACAAGAGGATTACGAGACCTTGAGGAATGGAATTACCAATCTTGACGGAAATGATGTGATGGACACCTCCCCTACTTTCAAAGTGTTGGAGGAAGGTGCAACCACCTTGTCAAAAGAAGAGTCAGGACGTTTAGCTCAGCGCCAAATGAAATTCATCCAACATCTTCAAGCTGCTTTGATAAGAATTGAAAACAAAACATACGGCATTTGTCGTGAAACCGGCAAGCTGATTCCTAAAGAGCGTTTGCGTGCTGTACCTCATGCCACTTTGAGCATAGAAGCTAAATCACAACAAAAATAATTGTATGTATTAGAATTAATAATTCGGCAAAGCGCTTTTTTCAACAGCCTTTTGCCGAATTGTTGTTTAAAACAGCTAAGTTATCATGTCCATCAGAACAAAATCTTTTCTGCTTATTTTCATCATCCTATTAGTTGATCAAATCAGCAAAATATACATTAAGCTAAATTTTGCTTTAGGCGATTACATCCACATCTTCGATTGGTTTCAAATATATTTCATTGAAAATAACGGGATGGCTTTCGGGATGGAGATAGTGGATAAGCTCGTGCTGACTATCATCCGGATAGTGGCTGTAGGCGCATTGGCATATTTTATACACATCCTCATCAAAAAGAAAGCGCGGACAGGCTTTATACTCGCTATCTCGCTTTTATTGGCAGGTGCTGCCGGCAATATCATCGACTCGGTTTTTTATGGTGTTATTTTTAGCGAAAGCTTACCTGGACAAATAGCAAGCTTACTCCCCGAAGGGGGTGGATATGCGCCACTCTTTTATGGGAAAGTTGTGGATATGTTGTATTTCCCGCTAATTAAAAACAGTTTAGGTCAAACAATTTTCTTCAGACCGGTTTTTAATATAGCCGATTCTGCTATTACCGTTTCAGCTGCTATCATTTTGCTATTTTACCGCAAAGATTTAAACAAACACATTGATTCGAAAAAAGACCAAGAAAAAATTGAACCACAGCTTTAAAAAATATGGTTTAAGATTCATGAGTTTGCTGGTGTTGTTCATAGCAATTTCATCCTGCACCAAACGACCAAATGGCGTTTTGAACAAAAGGGAAATGCGTGAATTTTTGTTAGATTATCATCTATTAGATGGTATCTTCAAAGCACAAAGGATTAGCGATGAAACAGAAAAGAACAAATACTATCAAGCTCTTTTCTCCAAGCATGGCATCAGCAAGGCTGAATTTGACTCATCTTTGGTGTACTATACCAAAAGTCCCAAAAAATTTGAACGTATATATGTTGCTGTCAATAGGAATTTAGAGGCTATTTCAGCTGATGTGGCAGCCGGCAAGTACTTTCCTGTAATACCTGATTCTATAAGGTTGAAGCCTGAGTTTAAAAATCTATGGACAAAAGATACTGTCATTTATTATACGCAGGATTCAGCAAAAAGTCAGTTGTCATTTGCTGTCAAGCATAAGAAATTACTTACGCAGGATATCTACCATTTGATATTCAAAATGAATGCTTTTTCTCCTGACACTTCGAGCATATCGGGAAATACCACATTCAAAATTCATTATACAGGAGGAATTATTGATAGCACAACAGCTTTGGTAACGCGCGATAGCGTTTGGAGAAGGTATAGCTACACAGTTAAAGCAAAACAGAATTACAAAATTGACTCTTTGAGTGGTGTTTTTTACCAAGATAGCCTTAAGCTAAGAAAAATCCGGATTGACATTGACAGCATCATTCTGAAAAGAGAATTTGTGGCAGCTTGGCAAGACAGTTTAGAGCTACAATTAGATACTGTTCCTTTGCTTCAAATCGACAGTCTCAATATGAATAAGGACAGCTTGTCAGTCAGTTCAGACAGTTTGATCAACAAAGAAATTGAAACTCCGGAGAAGAAACAGCCGGGCATTCAGTTAAGGCGCAGTATGTAAATACTAATTGCCTAATTCGGATAAGAACTTGATACGCACCAATCTGACTTCGATTTCAGTAAAATCATCCTCTCCCAGCTCTTCCATAGCAGCATCTATTTTGTCAGTTGCGGCAGTGCTGAAATATTCAAAAATATCTTCAATTTTATCTTCTTCCACCACTTCATCCAAAAAGTAGTTGATATTGATTTTAGTACCTGAATAAACGATTGCTTCTATTTCATCCAATAATTCAGACATATCTAAACCTTTAGAGTCAGCAATATCATCTAAATCAATTTTTCTATCTATAGCCTGAATGATAGACACTTTCATTTTAGATTTATTCGCTACCGTTCTAACTCTTAAATCCTCAGGACGAATGATATCATTTTCGTTGACATGTTCTTTGATTACTTTCAGAAATTCTTCCCCAAATTTAACTGCTTTTCCTTTCCCTACACCGGGGATATTTTGCAATTCATCAATTGTGATAGGGTAAGTTGTAGCCATAGCCTCTAAGGAAGGATCTTGAAAAATCACAAAAGGCGGTATTTCCAATTTTTTGGATAGTTTTTTTCTTAAATCTTTAAGGATGGAAAAAAGCACATCATCAGCAGCACTGGTTCCTCCAACGCCTGATTTCATAACTGTTTCTTCATCATCGTCTTCAAATTCCACATCTTTAATTACGGGGAAAGGTTTTGGCTTTTTCATATAACTATGTCCTTTAGGTGTAATTTTCAATAGACCATAATTTTCAATCTCTTTGGTGAGCAAACCCGACAACAATGCTTGGCGGATAATAGCATGCAAGAGTTTTTCATCTTCATCAGATGCGGCATCAAAATTTTCTAATTCATTATGTTGAAAAGAAACCACATCAGAATTTTCTATCCCTTTCAATATATCTACTATATGTTCGGCTTGAAATTTTTCTCTTACAGAGACAATTGTCTCTAAAATCAGCATTAATAATTCCTGACAGTCAATTGTTTTTTTAGGTTTCATACAATTATCGCAATTTCCACAATTTTCTTGTTTGTACTCTTCTCCAAAATAATAAAGTAATAATTTTCTTCTGCAAACAGCAGATTCAGCGTAGGTTTGGGCTTCAGAAAGCAATTGGTTTCCTATTTCTAATTCAGAGACAGGTTTGCCTTGCAAAAACTTCCTGAGCTTATCCAAGTCTTTTTTGGAGTAAAAAGCTATACACCTACCTTCACCTCCGTCTCTTCCTCCTCTGCCGGTTTCTTGATAATAACCTTCAAGACTTTTGGGCATATCATAATGTATCACGAAGCGCACATCAGGCTTATCTATACCCATTCCAAAAGCAATAGTTGCAACGATGATTTGCACCTCTTCCATCAGAAACTTATCTTGATTTTCAGTTCTGATTGCAGAATCCATCCCTGCATGATAAGGCAGGCAGGATACGCCATTTATTTGCAAGACTTCTGCTAATTCCTCAACTTTCCTGCGGCTTAAACAGTAAATAATACCCGACTTCTTACCTTGAGAAAGTATGTATTTGATGATTTCTTTTTCAATATCCTTATCTTTATTACGAACTTCATAATAAAGATTTTCTCTGTTGAAAGAAGATTTAAAGACCTGAGCATCCAACATGCCCAAGTTCTTTTGAATATCGTGCTGCACTTTAGGAGTAGCAGTAGCAGTCAGCGCAATCAAGGGAGCATTCCCTATTTCATTGACTATGGGACGTATTTTTCTATATTCAGGTCTGAAATCATGCCCCCATTCCGAAATACAATGAGCTTCATCAATAGCATAAAAAGAGATTTTTATCTGTTTGAGAAACTCAATATTTTCTGCTTTGGTAAGTGATTCGGGAGCAACATATAAAAGTTTAGTCTTACCTGCAACAACATCTGATTTTACCTGTTCAACAGCCTGCCTTGTTAAAGAGGAATTTAAGAAATGTGCAATGCCATCTTCATCACTAAAATTACGCATAGCATCGACTTGGTTTTTCATCAGCGCAATTAAAGGTGAAATAACAATGGCAGTGCCTTCCATCAGCAAGGATGGCAGTTGATAGCACAATGACTTTCCTCCTCCCGTTGGCATTAAGACAAAGGTATCTTGCCTATCCAATACATTTTGGATAATAACCTCCTGGTTGCCCTTAAAGTTATCAAAACCAAAATGATATTTGAGATGAGCTTTTAATTCTGAATGATTATACATATAAATCAAGTTCTACAATCAAAACACTAAGATACAACTTTTATGAAAACTGCCAAACCGGAAAAATCATTTTTCAAGAAATTCTTTCGTTTGTTTACATCAAGCAAATTTAGAAACAGATTTCAAATAATCAAATACTTTTCACAAAAAAAATAGGATATACTGCGTTTTTTTACAATAAACCCTATTTTTTACGATTTGCACGGTGATATAGTCCGAGATATATATATTTAAGCTATTTTCAAACGATTGAAATTTGCTTTTTCTATTTTTGAACGTGCATATTCCACATCTACACTAACATTTTTACGATTTTCAGAAGGTATTTCATACATCAAATCCATGATGATAGTTTCTGTGATTGCTCTTAAACCGCGTGCACCAATTTTGAATTCAATGGCTTTATCAACTATATACTCCAAAACTTCCTGTTTGAAAATCAGTTCAACGCCATCCATTTGGAATAATTTAGCATATTGCTTAACGATAGCATTTTTAGGCTCAGTCATAATTTTCAACAAAGCTTCTTTATCCAAAGGCTCTAAATAGGTGAGCACAGGCAGTCTGCCAATAATTTCGGGTATCAAACCAAATGATTTCAAATCTTGTGGTGCAATATATTGCATCAAATTTTCTCTATCAACCTGATCTGTATCAAGGCTGGCACTAAACCCAACTACACGTGTATTGAGCCTCTGCGCAATCTTTCGTTCTATGCCATCAAAGGCTCCGCCGCATATAAATAAGATATGCTGGGTATTGACTGCTATCATTTTTTGGTCGGGGTGCTTGCGCCCACCTTGCGGTGGAACATTAATTACAGAACCTTCCAAAAGCTTGAGTAAGCCTTGCTGTACACCTTCTCCGCTTACATCACGCGTAATGCTTGGATTGTCTCCTTTGCGCGCAATTTTGTCAATTTCATCTATGAAGACTATGCCTCGTTCTGCTGCTTTCACATCATAATCAGCTACCTGCAACAAACGAGTGAGTATGCTCTCAATATCTTCCCCCACATAGCCGGCTTCGGTTAGTACCGTAGCATCAACAATAGTAAAAGGAACTTGCAGTTTCTTGGCAATGGTACGTGCCAACAAAGTTTTACCTGTACCGGTTGGACCGACCATAATGATATTCGACTTCTCAATCTCCACCTCATTGTCATCTTCCTGCATCAAGCGTTTGTAGTGATTATATACAGCAACGGAAAGGAATTTCTTCGCCTCATCCTGCCCAATGACGTGCAAGTCTAAATACTCTTTAATCTCTATGGGTTTAGGAATATTGGTTTTTTCTAAGCTTGAATAATCAGAAGTGGCGGCAGTATTTTCTTTGACAATTTCGGCAGCCTGAATGGCACATTCATTACATATATGAACGCCATCAGGACCAATAATCAAAAAGTCTATTTCTGATTCAATTCGTCCACAAAAAGAACAATGTTTAGCTTCTTTTTTAGCCATTTTTTATTTTTTTCTCGTTGATCAATACCCTATCGATCATACCATAAGAAACAGCTTCATCAGATGTCATCCAATAATCTCTATCCGAATCCTTTTCGATTTTCTTAAATGGATTACCGGAATGATCTGCAATAATCGTATATAACTCTTTTTTCAATTTTTGAATTTCACGAGCAGTAATTTCGATATCGGAGGCTTGTCCATGCGCACCACCCATAGGTTGATGTATCATCACACGGGAGTGTGATAAAGCAAAACGTTTGCCTTTGGCGCCCGCCACCAACAATACAGCACCCATTGATGCCGCCATGCCGGTGCAAATGGTAGAAACTTCCGATCCAATAAACTGCATGGTGTCGTAAATTCCTAAACCCGCATATACGGAGCCACCAGGCGTATTGAGGTAGATAGAAATATCTTTACCCGGATCTGAAGTATCTAAAAATAACAATTGAGCCTGAATGACATTGGCTGTATAATCATCGATTTGCGTTCCCAAAAAGATAACACGATCCATCATCAAACGCGAAAAAACATCCATTTGAGTTACGTTCAACTGTCTTTCCTCCAAAATAGTAGGAGAAATATAACTGCTGGTAATATTTTGATATTGCTCTAATGCAAGACTATTCATATTCAAATGCTTAGTCGCATATTTAAAAAACTCTGATTTGTTCATATAGTTTGATTTTCTGAATTGATAATAAACTTATAATGTGAAAAGCAAGCTCGTTGTTTTCTCAATTAGTTTTCTTCAAACATTTTATTGAAATCTTCTACGGCAATTTCTTTCACATCTAATTTAACTGCTTCTTTGACAACTTCTACCACCTTATTCTCGGTTACTCTTTCAATAATGGATTTCAGTTGATTTTCATTCTGCAACATTTCTTGCACATAAGGCTCAATCATCTGGTCATCAGCATTTGGAATACCATATTGAGCAAATTGCGATTTAGCAATTAGTTTGGCATAAGCATCAACATCTTTTCTATCAATGTCAATATTATGCGTCTTAGCTACTTTGTCGCGAATCAATTGCCAAGTCAAATCTTCAATCAGTTTTGGAAAATCTTCCTCCATTTTTTCTTCCGTCAGTTCTTCGTTGGTGTGCAACAACCAACGTTTCAGGAAAGCATCCGGGAAAGTTAAATCTTTATATTTTTTGATCAATGCTTCGCGCGCATCCAAACCAAATTTGTAGTCGCTATCTTGAACTAAACTCTCAGCAATATTCTCTTTGATTTTCTCCCTAAACTCCTCCTCAGTTTTTACTGTGCCTTCTTCAAACACCTTATCAAACAGATTTTGATCAACAGCTGCTTCGTGATAGCGAGTAATACCCTGAATGGTGAATTTAAAATCTGAATTAAGATCAGTAACTTCTTCTTTGCTTATTTTCAATAAAGATGTAAGTTCCGCTTCATTTTCGTAAGCTTTTTTAGGATTAAAAATCAGCTCTCCTTCTTTTTTGGCACCTACAAAAATTGCTTTGATTTCTTCATCTTTAATATAAGCAGGAGTAAGCACCGCATTTTCAACACGAATACCATCAGTCTTTTCTTCTCCATTTTCCAATTCAACCAACAAACCTTTGAGCATATCTTGCTCTTCAACAGTATCTTCTTGCTCGTAAGTTCCGAAGCGACCGGTGTAAGATTTCACCTGGTTGTCGATCATCGTATCATCTATCTTAATTTGATAGTATTTGATTTTATCCTTTTTAGTCAGTTCAACCTCAAATTCAGGTGCTAAACCAATATCAAAAATAAATTCGAATGTATCGGCATTTTCAAAATCGATTTCCGGCTGTTCCTCATTAGGTAAGGGTTCACCTAAAACTGCTAATTTATTATCTTGTATATAGCTGTATAATTGTTCAGACAATATTTTGTTGATTTCTTCTGCTAAGACAGATTTAGCATACATTTTTTTAATCAAACTCAGAGGAACCATACCCGGTCGAAAACCAGGCATATTTGCTTTTTTGCGATAATCACGTAAAGTCTTATCTACTTGTTCCTGATAATCAGCCTGTTCTATGCTGATAATAATGTTTGCGTTGTTTGGGTCAATGTCTTTTCTGACGATATTCATATTAATATTATTAGGTGTTGTGCTTTAAATACAACAATTAATTTACAAAAATGGGCTGCAAATATACAATAATTTTAGCAATAAATTGATGTTTATATTGCGATGTTTGAAAATTTGCCTATCTTTGCGCACCAAAAATGAAGGAAGGTCTGTATGGCTTGACTTTGATTTATTAATTTAACGATTACATTATCATGTATTTATCAGCTGAAAAAAAGCAAGAAATTTTTGCCAAATATGGCAAATCAAGCACTGACACCGGCTCACCTGAAGCTCAAATTGCATTATTCAC
>CAYVWK010000065.1:0-11792 GCA_964455235.1 uncultured Paludibacter sp. | reverse complement strand
CTCAACAACTCAACAACTCAACAACAAAAAAATGAAATCAATCTTCATAGCATTCGATCAAGCCTATTACGAACAAGTTATAGCAATTTTAAAATCAAACAACTTACGTGGCTTTACGGCATGGGAGGAAGTTGCGGGACAGGGAAGCCAAAAAGGCATCCCTCACCTCGGAACCCACGCTTGGCCTTCACTCAATTCAGTTGTTATTACGATGGTTGATGATGAAAAGGTAAAACCAGTATTGGCAGACTTAAAAGCCCTCGACCAGACATCAGAATTGATGGGGCTGAGGGCTTTTGTATGGAATATCGAAGATACTATTTAAGATAGTTTTAGGCGATAAACTATCGCTACAATCTCTTATTTGCTCGTATCAACTATACGAATTTCGGAAGTCATCTCCATGGCTTTAGCATAAACTGCACGCACGCCACAGTAGGTCTCTTCCGACATTCTTACTGCTTTTTCAAGCTTTTCAAGAGGTAAATTCTTTCCGTAGAAAGTATAAATTACATGCATTTTCACATAATGCTTGGGATGTGTTTCAGTGTGATGATCGGCTTCCACTGAAATATCCAAATCATCTAACTCCACACGCATTTTTTTCAAAATGCTGACTACGTCCATACCTGTACAGCCAGTTAAAGCGACCAGCATCAAACGTTTAGGACCAGAAGCAGAGTCTTCACCACCCGACTCCACAGGGGCATCGACTCTAACGGTATGGTTTCCTAACACTGTTTCGAAGGCCATTCCGCCTTTCCATTTGGTGGTAATATTATGCTTTTCCATCATTTGATTATCCATTAAATTTCTATCAGATTACTATATTCTCTAAACAACAAAAACAAGCAAAAGGTTCAATTTAATGCGCGTGAGAGTGGGATGCAACTGAAAGAAAGATGATAAATACGCCTAACAATATCAATAAAAACTGAATAAGCGTCTCTTTAAGACTGGTTTCTTTATGCATTTCAGGAATTAAATCGGCCATAGCAATATAAAGAAAACTCGCCGCAGCCAAGGCTAAAGCATAAGGTACAATACTCTGCACATATTCCATTAAGAAATAGGCAGCTATACCAGCAACAATAGCTGTACTTCCTGATAATAGGTTATACAACATCGCTTTACGACGCGAATAGCCACTTTTTATCAACACCCCAAAATCACCTAATTCTTGTGGTATTTCATGCAATACGACAGATAAAGTAACAAACCAGCCTAATTCAGGAGAACTAATAAAAGCAGCCGCTATCACAACACCATCAATGGCATTATGGACTGCATCTCCTATAATAATCATAGGTCCAGCAGTATGCACTTGACGTTCACACTCCTTATCACGACACATCCTCCAAAGGATGAATTTCTCCAAAAGGAAGAAGAATAAAATGCCCACCA
This sequence comes from uncultured Paludibacter sp., assembly GCA_964455235.1. Taxonomy (GTDB): domain Bacteria; phylum Bacteroidota; class Bacteroidia; order Bacteroidales; family Paludibacteraceae; genus Paludibacter. The sequence continues at coordinate 10,388 of CAYVWK010000065.1, read as the reverse complement.
AGACCCATATCAAGGCATGTTCGACAGACATAACATGCGTTGCTTCAGGTAGTAAACCTAATAAAGCAGCGCCTAATAGCGTACCGCCAGCTAAATACAATAAATAGCTAGAGATTTTCTCAAGCGATTTAGTTTTCAGCATTAAGAGACTGCCAGCCAAGAGAATACTCCCTACGCTGGCAGCAAATAATGCAATAACAATATAGATAAGTGTCATTATTTTTTCTGAACAAGCACCCACGCATCTGGATAGGTAGCTTTTATTTGATTGATTTTAGCTTTGGCATCTCTGTACTCATCATAAGAACCGATGATTACACGCAAGAAACCAGTATCATTTTCAACCACAAAAGAATTATGCCCTTGTGAAATTAATTTTTCACGTAAGTTACGAGCATTATTATGGTTTTTGAACGCACCCACTTGTACGTGGTATTTTTTACTAAAAGCAGCTTGGTTGGTTTCTCCATCAGCCATTTTAAATGACTCAGAACGAGTAACTTCTGGTTCAGCAGGAGCTACAGGAGCAGGAGGTGCAACAGGTTCACTCACAATAGGTGTCACAATTTGTGGCTCTGGAGCTGTAACAGTTGCAGGCTCAGTAGCACTCTGTATTTCAGTTACAATTTGTTTTGATTTACAAGAAACAAGGCTTAAGCTGATGATTCCTACAAAAAGGAAAAAACGAAATGTCTTATTCATAATAGTACTAATTAAATTAAAATTCGAATGCAAAAATACTGTTTTTTAATTTATAATGCAAGGGAAGAATTTTGATTCATTATCTTTGCAAACTTTGAATATTTTGGTAACACAAATCAGTTAGATGAAATGAATTGGATAATTTTAGTGATAGCAGGCTTGTTTGAGACAGCCTTTGCTTTTTGTTTAGGGAAAGCAAATGAAAGTACTGGAATGGTAATGTATGGGTGGTATGCTGGGTTCTTAGTAACTTTAATCATCAGTATGATTCTCTTAGTAAAAGCAACGCAAACCCTTCCAATTGGGACTGCTTATGCTGTTTGGACAGGCATAGGTGCGGTTGGAACTGTACTATTAGGTATCTTTATATTCAAAGAACCTGCCTCTTTCATGCGTTTATTTTTCCTTGCAACTTTGATTATTTCTTTGATAGGATTAAAAGTGGTATCGGCCTGAAAAACAACTAATTAGAATAGCATATAAAACATTCAATATGAGAAATTTTTAGTATATTTGCAACCCTATTCATCCTTATATAACTTCAATATGAAAAGAAAAAAATATGTATTATGTAGTTTGATGGTAATCAACGCTATCCTGCTTTTCTCTCAAAATTTAAAGCCTGGTTTTAATAAAGAAGAATATAGAGAATTGATGCTTATTTCAGCAAGGACAGCTACTATTGACTCAAATTATGTCAGAAAAACAGCTGATCCGCAAGATTTTAAAATGATATACCGCTCTGAGCCTATGGGGTTGGATAATCAGTGGGATTTATGGGTGGATGATGCAGGAAAAGCTGCTATTAGCATTAGAGGCACAACCACAAATCCTGAAAGTTGGTTGGCAAATTTCTATGCTTCCATGGTCCCTGCAAAAGGAAGTATTCAAATAGCTGATAATCAATTTTTCAACTACAACTTTTCAAACCATCCAGAAGCAGCTGTGCATGTAGGTTGGCTATTATGTACTGCTTATTTAGCCAATGATATAATACCCAAAATCATTGAATTATATCAACAAGAAAGCTATGATTTTTTGATTATTGGGCACAGTCAAGGTGGTGCTATTGCCTACCTTCTCACATCTCATTTAGCCAATTTACAGGCAGAGGGAGTACTTCCGTCCAATCTTAATTTCAAAACCTATTGTAGTGCAGCTCCCAAACCAGGCAACTTGTTCTATGCCTATGAGTTTGAAGCTCTAACTCAAAATGGATGGGCTTACAATGTGGTCAATGCAGCAGATTGGGTGCCTGAGGTACCTATCTCCATTCAAACTTTGGACGATTTTAACAAGGTTAATCCTTTTACAGATGCCACATCTAACATCAGCACAACAAAATTATCCAAGAAAATTGCTCTCAAACATGTGTACAATCAGTTGGATCAACCCACGAAGAAAGCATTAAAAAACTATCAAAAGTACCTTGGTGAAATGATTTCAAAGGCTGTGCAAGACCATATACCAGGCTTCAACCCTCCAGAATACTTCGATAGCAATAATTATGTGCGTACAGGAACATCGGTAGTTTTAATGCCAGACGATGAGTATTATACGCTATTTCCAAAGGAAACAAAGGATTTTTTCACCCATCATTCTCATCATTCTTATCTCTATTTATTGAATAAAGTAGAGCATAAGGGTTGTGAAAAAGGGCTTTAATTAAATCCTTAGAATATTTTGATGGATATATCTCATTCCAATAGTTTTTCTCAAGATAGACTATAAATTATTAAATATAATTGCACACTATCAATTTTTAAATTAATTTTGCGAGTGATTCACTTTGTTTAGTATTAATTTGAATTAATAACACATATTCATACATAAAACAGCGCAAATCGTACAAAAAACCGAGCAGATTATCAATTATATTATAAAAATACAATCATTATGCATTTTGATTTAAGTTCCAAAATTACATTAGAAAGAACGCCTGAGCGTTATTATCGCCCTGTTGACGCGATAGACAAAATCAGGCAGACGCAGTATGAAAAAATAGACACTGAGATTTTCGATGATGAAAAACAAGGTTCTAAACAAATTGCTGCTGAAATAGCCACTCTAATTAGAAAAAAGGAGGCAGAGGGAAAAGCTTGTATTCTCGCACTTTCTGGCGGATTTTCACCTGTGAGTATATACGAAGAATTGGTTCGTCTGCATAAAAAAGAGGGCTTAAGCTTTAAGCATGTAGAAGTCTTCAATCTAAGTGAATTTTACCCTTTCACAACCACTAGTCAGCATGCAAATAGTCATGTCATCTTAGACAACCTACTTACTAAAGTTGACTTTGATATTAATAAATTCTATTCTCTTCAAGCGACAGATGAAGAGTTTGATATTCATACATTTAGTTATGATTATGATCAACTAATTATTGAAAAAGGCGGATTAGATTATGTCTTAGTCAGCGTAGGATTAATCGGTAATATAGCATACAACGAACCAGGTTCAAACATTGGTTCACGCTCACGTTTGATGTTATTAGACGACCAATCTCGTGCAGATTTGACTGCTTTCTATAATAGTTCCGATGATATTCCTTCCTTTGCGTTTACCATTGGCCTTTCAGCTTTAATGGATGCAAAAAAACTTCGTTTGGCAGTTTGGGGCGACCATAAAGCAGATATCGTGAAGCGAATTGTAGAAGATAAAGCAGACGATAGTGTACCTGCATCACTCTTGCAATTGCATAAAAATGCAAAAATCGTGATGGATGTCAATGCAGCTCAACATCTTACTCGCGTTAGTCATCCTTGGTTAGTGGGTTCTTGCGATTGGACAAACCAACTGATACGTCGCGCGATTGTTTGGTTGTGCGAAAAGACTGAGAAACCAATATTGAAGCTTACTAATAAAGATTATAACCAACATGGTTTGGATGAATTGTTGGTGCAATTTGGTTCAGCTTATAATGTTAACATTCAGATTTTCAACGATTTACAACGCACAATCACAGGATGGCCAGGAGGTAAACCCAATGCGGATGATTCCAACCGCCCTGAACGTGCACTACCCTACCCAAAACGTGTATTGGTGTTTAGTCCGCACCCCGACGATGACGTAATCTCTATGGGTGGAACCTTCCAACGCCTTGTAGATCAAGGTCATGAGGTGCATGTAGCTTATCAAACTTCTGGTAATATTGCTGTAGGTGACGAAGAAGTTATTCGTTATCTCTCTGTAATGAAACATGCTACTGATAAATTTGGTGAAGGTTGCGATATTATCAACAAACAATTAGACTCAGTGCTTCAACCTTTACTCAACCAAGAAGAAATGTCACCTGAGACCTACAAAAATCTACTTTTCTATAAAGGACGAATCCGTCGAGAAGAAGCTCGTTCAGCATGTCGATTTGTGGGTATTAAGCCTGAAAACGTACACTTTAATGATTTGCCATTCTACGAATCAGGTACTATTAAGAAAAACGATCTCTCAGAAGCAGACATACATATCACCATGAATTTAATCCGTGAGATTCGTCCACACCAGATTTTTGTTGCAGGTGATTTAGCAGACCCACATGGAACACACAAAGTTTGTTTGAATGCTGCTTTGGCTGCTATTCACGAATTGAAAAAAGAAGGTGTAATGGATGATTGTCGTGTGTGGATGTACCGCGGCGCTTGGGCAGAGTGGGATATCGACTATATTGAAATGGCAGTGCCTATTAGCCCAGAGCAATTGCTCACCAAACGTAAATCCATCTTGCGCCATCAGTCACAAATGGAGAGTGCTCCTTTTTTAGGAAATGATGAAAGGCTGTTCTGGCAACGCGCAGAAGATAGGAATCGCGCGACTGCCTCTCTCTACGAAAATCTCGGTTTAGCTTCTTACGAAGCAATGGAAGCCTTTGTAGAATATAAATTCTAAGCTAAATCAGCAGGAAAAACAATACCTGCTTGGCGACGAATTTCATCTATAATTTCAAGCACTACCAAAGAGTTATTATGACTATTGATAGTGCTTTCTATTTGACCACTTTCTATTAAATCAATAAACTCTTTGAGCTCATAATAGTACTTATCGTGCAATTTAGGAGCAGAAAGGTCTTCAGGTTCTGCTCGCCTGCCTTGTCCACGCGTAGCTACACCACCCCGAATAAACCGTACTGCATCAGCAATTTGGATTCTATCTATAACCAAATTACCAGTCTCCCCCTGAATTTCAGCAGGTAAGACTGAATCTGATACTTTGGAATACATGATAGTTGCAGTCATGCCATTTTTATATTTAAAACCCACTGTTCCAGCCGCATCTGTACCCGTTTCCATCAAACTAACTTGAGCTTTTATCTCATCAGGCTTACCAAACAAAACGACCATAGGATAAAGCGTGTAAATACCCACATCCAGGATAGCCCCGTTAGAAAGTTTAGGATCAAAAGCATTGACTTGTTCTCCAGCTAAATACTTTTCATAACGTGATGAATATTGACAAAATGAGGCAAAATACTGCCTGACACGCCCTACTCTATGCAAATTATCCATGACAACTTTAAAATTAGGAGTAAGCGTTGGCATCATGGCTTCCATCAAAACTAACTTATTTTTTCTTGCATATGCTATCATTTCTCTGCCTTCTTTCGCATTGGAAGCTAAGGGCTTTTCGCACAAAACATGTTTACCATGCTTCATAAACAGCATACTCTGAGAAGCATGCAGAGCATTGGGAGATGCAATATATACCGCATCAATTAAATCACTTTGAGCCATTCCTTCTAAAGAAGTAAATGTATGCGGTATATCATATTGAGCAGCATACTCATCTGCCCTTTCTTGTGTACGAGAATAAAGAGCAGTCAATTCAAAACGCTTTTCCTCTTTGGATGCTGCTATAATCCAATCAGTAATAAAATTAGTACCTATAATTCCAAATCTCAGCCTGTTATTTTCTTTCATATTGGTTATCTTTTGAATACTCTAAATTAATATATAATTCCCACGCAAAACATCAATTTTACCTTTTGCATAGGTGCAAATCGTAAAAATACACCTTTTACACCCTATTTTGCAAATCTACATGTTTTTCATGAAAAATACATCTATCTTTACAAGCCAAAATTAAAATGTTAAAAAAACAGACAAACATGAAAGATGAAAATGTAACCGGTTTGCCGGAAAATGCAACGCGAGAATTAAAAGAAGGAGAAGAGTATATCCCTCTGATGAAGCCAAATCAGAACTATCCTGAAGTCAACTTTCGTTCGGTTTCCTTAGGAGTCTTGATGGCTGTATTATTTTCAGCAGCTGCAGCTTATTTAGGTTTGAAGGTAGGACAAGTATTTGAAGCAGCTATTCCAATTGCCATTATCGCAGTGGGATTATCCAGTGCATCGAAGCGTAAAAATGCTTTAGGTGAGAATGTTATCATTCAATCTATAGGTGCAAGCTCAGGCGTTATCGTGGCAGGAGCAATCTTCACCTTACCTGCCCTATACATCCTTCAGGAAAAATACCCAGAACTAACCGTTAGTTTCATGCAAGTATTTATGAGTTCACTCTTAGGCGGAGTTTTAGGTATCCTTTTCCTTATTCCTTTCAGAAAATATTTTGTTTCTGATATGCATGGTAAATACCCTTTTCCTGAAGCAACAGCTACAACCCAAGTTTTAATATCTGGAGAAAAGGGTGGAAGTCAAGCTAAACCCTTGGTGTTAGCAGGTTTGATTGGCGGTTTATACGACTTCGCCATTGCTACTTTCGGAGCGTGGTCGGAGACAGTTTCTTCTCGTATATTACCCTTTGGAGAAGCCGTTGCTGATAAGGCAAAAATGGTTTTCAAGGTCAATGTAGGTGCAGCTGTACTCGGTTTAGGCTATATAGTCGGATTGAAATATGCAACCATTATCGCTGCAGGATCGCTCTTGATATGGTTTGTTATCATCCCGCTTTTCCCTCTACTCTCTGAAAATATCTTACATATCCTTAATCCTATTTATACAGGTGGAGGTGTTACTGGAATGGCTCCTGAAACCATATTTACTGACTTTGCACGCCACATCGGTATAGGTGGTATTGCCATGGCAGGTATCATTGGTATAGTCAAATCATGGGGCGTAATTAAAGGTGCTGTTAGTTTAGCGGGAAGGGAGCTAAAAGGGAAAGGAAGTCATGCTGATGCTAGCCTTAAAGAGGTCAAACGCACCGAACGTGATATTTCCATGAAAATCATCATTTTTGGTGTTATCATCGCTTTACTTGCAACCTTTATTTTCTTCTATTTTGGAGTTGTAAATAACCTCTTACATGCTGTTGTAGGCATCATTATCGTTGCTATCATCGCATTCCTATTCACTACAGTTGCTGCTAATGCAATTGCTATTGTGGGCAGCAATCCAGTATCAGGTATGACGCTGATGACATTGATTTTATCCTCTGTTATTTTAGTAGCTATTGGTCTGAAAGGAACTTCAGGGATGGTGGCAGCATTGGTTATTGGCGGTGTGGTATGTACTGCATTAGCTATGGCAGGCGGCTTCATCACCGACCTGAAAATTGGTTATTGGCTAGGCAGTACACCAGCCAAACAGCAAACTTGGAAGTTTTTAGGGACTTTAGTGTCTGCTGCAACAGTAGGTGGTGTGATTATGATTTTAAACAAAACTTATGGTTTTACAGGCGAAGGAGCATTAGTTGCACCACAAGCCAATGCAATGGCAGCTGTTATTGAACCATTGATGTCGGGCACAGGCGCACCTTGGTACCTTTATGCTTTTGGTGCTTTAATCGCTTTGGTACTTACATTCTTTAAAATACCAGCTTTAGCCTTTGCCTTAGGTATGTTTATTCCTCTAGAATTAAATATTCCTTTAGTAGTAGGTGGAGCCATCAGCTGGTATGTATCATCCAGAAGCAAAAACCAAGCTTTAAATACCGCTAGAAAAGACAAAGGAACCCTCTTAGCATCAGGTTTTATCGCTGGTGGGGCACTGATGGGTGTAGTGAGTGCATCTATGCGTTTCGGTGGTCTTAATTTCGTAAACGAGACTTGGGCTAGCAGCAATGCATCTCAATGGGTAGCCGTAGGTATGTATGCTTTGCTTGTAGTTTATTTAGCATGGGACTCCATGAGAGCAAAGGAAGAATGAAAGTTTTACTTGAATAGGTAAGTGCAAAAAACCACGAATCATCTACAATTCGTGGTTTTTTATTTGATAGAAAATATCACATCAACTTAAATAATCTGCTCTAATTTAGAGATGTTTTTTGCTATATCTGCATCTGATAAAGAATAGTTAGATAAGTCACCTGCAAGATATTGGTCGTATGCCGACATATCCACTAAACCATGACCAGAAAGATTGAATAATATCACCTTTTGTTTGCCTTCTTCTTTGGCTATTTTAGCTTCTTTGATAGCAGCAGCAATCGCATGAGCAGATTCGGGAGCAGGGATAATACCTTCAGTTTGTGCAAATAAAACGCCTGCCTCAAAGGATTCAAGCTGCTGGATATCAACCGCTTCAATAAACTTATCTTTATATAATTGACTTACCAAAGTACCAGCACCATGATAACGTAAACCACCTGCATGAATATGAGCTGGAGCAAAATCATGTCCTAAAGTGTACATAGGAATTAAAGGTGTGTAGCCCGCTTCATCACCAAAATCATATTGAAAAACACCACGTGATAATTTTGGACAAGAAGAAGGTTCGGCAGATACAAAGCGGGTATTTTTATCACCATTAAAATTATGGCGCATAAAGGGGAAAGAAATACCTGAGAAGTTAGAACCACCACCAAAGCAGCCAATTACCACATCAGGATATTCACCTGCCATCTCCATCTGCTTCTCAGCTTCCAAACCGATAATCGTTTGATGCAGTGACACATGATTCAACACACTACCCAAAGTATATTTGCAATTAGGTGTATTCATCGCTAATTCAATCGCCTCTGAAATTGCAGTCCCCAAACTACCTTGGTAATTCGGATTATCAGTAATAATTTTACGACCAGCTTTGGTTGACATAGAAGGAGAAGCAATCACCTGTGCGCCCCAAGTTTGCATCAAAGAGCGGCGATAAGGCTTTTGCTCGTAGCTGATTTTCACCATATACACAGCTAATTCCAGTCCGAACATCTTAGATGCCAGCGACATAGCAGTACCCCACTGACCAGCACCAGTTTCAGTTGTTATGTTGGTAACACCTTCCTGCTTGCAATAATAAGCTTGTGCTAAGGCAGAGTTCAACTTATGCGAACCCACGGGACTCACACTTTCATTTTTGAAATAGATATGTGCAGGTGTATCCAAAGCTTTCTCCAAATTCGTTGCTCTTACTAAAGGTGTTGGACGGTAGATTTTATATTTATCCCAAACTTCTTCTGGAATTTCTATCCAAGCATCTTTCGTATTCACTTCTTGATCAACCAAACCCTTTGCAAATAAGGGATATAAATCTTCGGGTTGAATGGGTTGTTTGGTACCAGGATGCAAAATAGGCATAGGCTTATTGGGCATTTCAGCATGGATATTATACCATTGTCTCGGCATATCCTTTTCACTCAATAAAAATTTTTTTCTTTTTTCCATATTGATGATATTTAATTTGGGCGCAAATATACACAAAAATACATCATTCAAAACTTTTTCAGCCTAAAATCTTATAATTTATTATTTTAATGCGCCTTTTGATTACAAACTTACACACAAATATAATTATTGATATGTGTAGAAAAAGTTCTACTTTTGTAAAATAATTTTTTTGATGAATATGTTACAATCAATGACAGGTTTCGGTAAGGCTACCGGCGAGTATAAAGGAAAAAATATAGTAGTTGAGGTGAAATCCCTTAACAGTAAACAAGCGGATATTTCGACACGCATCACGGGTTTGTATCGTGAAAAAGATATTGAAATTCGCAATGACATAGCACAAAAACTATATAGAGGCAAGATTGATTTTGCTTTATATTTTGAGAATGCAGGGAAGGAAACCACCACGCAGATTAATCAGGCAAGTTTTGAGTCCTACACCAATCAAATCAAGCAAATAGCATCCAACATCAATCTTGAATTACCACACAATTGGTTTGAGATTGTTCTACGCATGCCCGATGTATTGAAAAGTGAAGTTGTTGAATTAGAAGAGGAGGAATGGATTTACGTTAAAGGAATCATATCCAACGCTTTAGATGAGTTGATTAACTATAGACAGGCGGAAGGAGCAGTTTTGAAAGAGGTGCTCAAAAACAATATAAACACCATCCATAATTTGTTGCAAGAAGTTGCTCCCTACGAGGCGGAACGTGTTGAGAAGATAAGGACTAAATTAGAAGAAAATCTTCAATCCTTATCTGAAAAATTTGATTTTGATCAAAACAGATTGGAGCAGGAATTAATCTATTATATTGAAAAGCTGGATGTTAACGAGGAAAAAGTTCGTCTACAAACCCATCTAGATTATTTCTTAGAAACTTTAGAAAACGAAGCAACACCAGGTAAAAAATTAGGCTTCATTGCCCAAGAAATAGGTAGAGAAATCAATACCTTAGGCTCGAAATCCAACCACAGCGAAATGCAAAAAATCGTGGTACTCATGAAAGACGAACTGGAGCAAGTAAAGGAGCAGATGTTGAATATACTGTAATGTGCCAATATGCCAATGTGCCAATAAGAATAATTATTAATGGTTAATTATTAATGATTAATGGTGATGTACCAGCAACCAG
>CAYVWK010000064.1:2015-12281 GCA_964455235.1 uncultured Paludibacter sp. | reverse complement strand
TTATCCTCTTATCCCAACTAGAAACTAGCAACTAGCAACTAGCAACCAGAACATCATCACATTAGTCACATCGGCACATTAGTCACATCGGCACATCGGCACATCACCATATAACCTAATACCAATTAATATGGTTCACTCCATACTCACTTCTTTTATCATATTTTAAATCTGATAACATACTAGAATTTACACCAATATGAAAATTGTATGATTTATAAACACCAAAAGGAACAATACTCGCCGACATACTCCAGCAATGTAAATCCCTACTTACACTGATATTCGTATAGGTAAACTGCTTCGCTTTGAAGTCATAAGTTGAATTACCACTAATGCGCCATTTTGGAGTTAAAGTGAGGCTCCCATTTAAACTCAAATTATGCGTGAAGTCCATTTCATACTCCATCTTATCCGTATTAAAAATATTGGTGTTGCCATAACGCACAGAGTAATTGACGCTCAAACTCCAAGGTATCTTAATCTCAGCATACCCATCTTCGCTTTCAACCAAAGCTGTACTAGGCTTAGAAGCGAGTGTTCTTTCGGAGCTACCATCATCAAATGAGTCTGACATTTCACCCATCCCCATCTCATGCTCCCCATCTCCTATATCACCAGTTGGACGATCACTTTTATCCGTTTTTCCTCCAAATAGTTTTTTAAACGTATCATTATTAAATGTATAACTGAAAGATGTACTTGTCCCTTGAAATTTTGGTATTTTACCGTGATTCCATCTTAATTTATTGACTCTTACTGGATTACCACCACTATTGAGTTCATACATATAGGGGTCAAAGGTAGTACTTAAACTCAATGAATAGTTAATTGGGAGTTTAATACGTATACTTCCTGAAAAATTAGACCACCGCATGGAATCCGCAGCCAAATTATAACTTCCACTCAAATTAAGATTATCAATCAAACTTATTTTCTTAAAAGGTTCGGTTCCAGTTGTATCTTTATCATTTCTTACTTTCATCTCTAAGTTATTTCCTAAAGAAAAATTGATATTACCCGACTTTCCTCTACCTGGAGTCCCATATAATGAGCCTTCAAATTTAGAATATCTAACTTCTGTGTCTGTGTAAACATCGGGGTTAGAAGGGCTCCTAACGCTTTTGATATAGCTGTCATAATATCTCCAATTCGGGTCTCCAAAATCGGGTGAGTAACCAAAACCAACGCTTGGCGTCATGACGTGTCGTATGCGGTCGATTTTATCACCAAAAATTTTACGGGAAGGAATGTAGAAGCCATATAACTTGGTGTTTGCAGAAATCCCCATATTAAAGTCATACACCCTGTAGAATCCAGATGTAGTGTCTCTTACCTCTTGCTGTATGTCTTTGTCCCACGATTTTTCTACAGACCGTAAATACCATCTCTCTGTATAATTGAAGCTTGGTGAAATATTGATATGTTTGAGTACATTAAAACTTGCAGATATTGGGATAGAATGTTTCATTCCGTTTCTCCAATCTTTTGTAAATGAAGAACTTAGAAGTTTATTTTCTTTCGTGTCTATACTGTTTGCAAATGATCCAGAATAAGACATGGATATTTTTTCATACCATCTTTCTCTCCCCACAGGATTTTTTCTTTTGAGAGGATAAAATCTACTGTATGAGATACTTATATTGGGTAAACTCAAGTTGATAGTTGAGTCTTTTGTGCGCTGGTTAACTAAAACACTACCTGATAAATTTAGTGAAGGGATGTTGCTGAAACGCTTGGTGAACGACACACTAGAGCTTTTGGTGTTTTCTGAGTTTAGTTCGGGACGGTAATATGAGTTGACATTGCTTCGATTGTAACCACTAGTAGAAAAGTTTACACTGGCGGTGAAATTAAAATTTGGATTTGCTTTTTGATCTTGTGAATGCGACCATCGAATACTCATATTATTGGCCTTATTGTATTCAGGCAAACCTTTCTCTCCCGTAACATCTTCTCTATAACTGAAACTGAAATTTCCTCTGAATTTATATTTTTTTACATACGACGTGGCGGCAGAGAGAGCCCATGTACCTTTTGTGTAGATGTCTCCTTTCAACTCTAAATCCATATAATCATTGATAGCAAAGTAATAACCTCCATTTGTGAGACCGAATCCTCTTGTCATTTCATCCGTATAGCTTGGCATCAAAACTCCCGATGAATACTTGCTTGTAAATGGGAAAAATCCAAACGGAATCGCTATAGGTAGGGGCACATCTGCTACAACTAGGTGCGCAGGACCAGTCACAACATACTCTCCTGGTTTGACTTTTCCTTTTGAAATACTTAGATAAAAGTGGGGGTGGTCATGGTCTTCACAAGTTGTGTATTTACCACCTGCCATACAAAATAAATTGTCGGGCGATTTTTTTGTTTTTTCGCTGATGATATAACCTTCTCCTTCTTGCGTGACTACATGCCGAATGAAACCTTTTTTCGACCTCAAATTATAACTTAATTCTTTAGAGTTATAGGAAGATTCTCCTTCACTAAAGACTGGTTCTCCAATCATTTCTCCCTCTTCATCAAGTCTCCCTTTTGCAAAAATCTGACTGCTGTCAATTTTTACTTTAACGTAATCTGCTTTTAAATTGATGGATTGATAATTAATTTCAGTATTGCCATGCAAAAAGGCGGTACCATTGCTCGTCAATACGATAGAATCTTGTGCCTGATAGGTAATTATATCTTCTATCTCTGATTTTTCTGCTTCAGGAAATGCCCATAACGGAAAAAATACCAACCCAACTACTAGGCTGATTATTCGTAAATGATTAAAAATCAATATGATATGGCAATTCATTCCTTCCCGAGCAACTTATTTTAAAGTCACAAAATTAGTCAAAAAAAGTCATCACTTAGTTTTAATAACCAATTTTTATATTAAATTTGAAATTTTACTGCTGAAGTACTATCAAAACAGTATAAAAAATCGTACTTTTGCAAGGTTTTTTGAAGTGTAACTCAATCCGTTTTTTATGTTTGTAAAATACCGATCCATAATAATTTGTGCGCTGGTGTTATTTATATCATTTTTTTCTTCTGAAATGATGTGGGCACAGAAGAAGAATTTTGTATTGGTTATTGATCCAGGACATGGAGGAAACGACCCAGGTGCAGTTGGGAAAAGTGCACGTGAAAAAGATATAGTGCTTTCTGTTGCCAAGCTTTTTGGAAATATGGTTGAGAAAAACATGTCGGATGTGAAAGTGGTTTATACACGTAAAACAGATGTTTTTATTCCTCTTCAACAACGAGCTTCGATTGCAAATAACAATAAAGCAGACTTATTTGTGTCCATACACGTAAATGCGGCTAAAAACAGGTCGGCTTACGGAGCTGAAACATTTACACTTGGTTTGGCCAAAACACAGGCTAACTTGGATGTGGCCATGAAAGAAAATGCGGTAATTTTGTTGGAAGATGATTATCAAACTACCTATAAAGGCTTCGATCCTAAGTCGATTGATTCCTATATTATGTTTGAATTTATGATGGATACCTATTTAGATAATAGCATCTCATTTGCTACCGATGTTCAAAATAATTTTGTCAATTCAGCCAAAAGATTTGATAGAGGGGTAAAACAAGCTGAGTTTTGGGTACTACACCGTACCGCTGCTCCAAGTGTTCTGATTGAGCTAGGTTTCATATCCAACTATAATGAAGAACTTTATTTGATGAGTCATGCAGGGCAACAGGAGCTTACGATGTCAATTTACAATGCGTTTGTGAAGTATAAGAAAAATCATGATTTGAAATCAGGCTATAATTATGCTGATGAGAAAAGCATGGCTTCTTATGAAGAGCAACCAATTGCTAATCAGACTGCTACTCAAATAAACTCACAAACTGCTACTATGCCCTCAACGACACCTACAAGTGCATCAAGTTCATCTGCTACACAAGAGGAATTACCAGTTTTTAAATTGCAAATATTTGCATCTTCCTCTATTCTAAAGGCTAACGATCCGAATATTAAAGGCTTGAATGGCGTTGATTATTATCAAGAAGGGAAGTTTTATAAATATACTGTAGGGGCAAGTTCTGATATTCAATCAATCAATAAAACACGTCAAGATTTAAAGAATAGGTTTCCAGATGCTTTTGTTGTTGCCTTTTATAAAGGACAGAAAATCAATACACAAGAAGCTCTTAAGATGATTAATAAATAAGTTTAAAATGAAAAAAATAAAGTTTTCAAGAGAAATTAGAGTAGGAATTATGGCGATTGCTGCAATTTTCCTGTTATATTTTGGGTTGAACTTTCTAAAAGGGGTTGACATCTTTACTCCTGTCAATTATTTTTACGCTACCTATGATGATATTGATGGATTAGTTCCATCTTCACCTGTCTATATCAAAGGTTATAAAGTTGGACAAGTTGAAAGTGTTACCTATGACTTCAAGCAATCAACTCCCTTTGTGGTGAAGATTTCTGTTACTAAAGATATTCAAGTGCCACAGACTGCTCAAATGGAACTTTTTGATGATGGTCTGATGGGTGGAAAAGCCGTGCAAATCGTAAATATTTTACCTTTTGCGCAGTCTGATTTCTATCATTCGGGCGATACTTTAGCTTCCAGCGTGTCTGTGGGTTTATTAGGGCAGTTAGCAGGTGATTTAATGCCCAAGGTTGAAGATGTCTTGAAACAAGCCGATTCGCTGATGTTTGCTGTGCGTTCTTTAGTTGAAAGCGATAATATCAAGAAAAGCTTGGCTTCTATTGAGTTAACTACAGCTGAGTTAGCTTCTAGCTCCATTGCATTGAAAAAGTTAATGAATCAAGATATGCCTGGCATTGTTAAGAATGTGCAGCTTATCACGGATGATTTTAAAAATGTTAGTGCTTCTTTGAGTAAGGTTGATTTTGAAACTACCTTTCAGCAGCTTGACTTAACAATCAGGGATTTGAATCAAATTTCTCATAAAATAAATGCAGGAGACGGGAGTTTAGGCCTTCTATTGAATGATAAGAGGTTGTATATTAATCTTTTAGATGTTTCTAAGAATGCGGATAAACTTTTGATTGATTTGAAAGAGCATCCGAAAAGATATGTTAATTTCTCTTTATTTGGATCGAAGGAAAAATAGTTTTTTGTTTAGATTGATTCTAAATAGATAGAATTTTAATTATTTTTTCACTTTTACTTTTTAATGCTCATATAGTACTGATTAATCAATGCTTTAACTACATTGAAGTGCGCAAAAGGTAAAAAATGCTCAAAATTGATAATTTGCTTATTATCAGTAACTTTTGTTTAAAATTTCATTAAGTTCTTGAATATCAGTAGCGTTTTGTAAGTGCTTGACAGTTAAAGCAATGCAAAAGATAAAAAAACTCTAAAAAAGCTGACTTTTTTTTATTCCAAAAAACTTTCAGAAATTTGTCATCCCGCTTTGGCGAAAAAATCAACATGTGACTGTACATGTAATTTGAAAACACATTAATTTTTAATAGTTTAGAATAGTTAATAGAATATGACGTCTCATTTGCACGATAATTTGTGGGCTAAGTGTTTAGAAATAATTCATGATAATATCAATGAAGCATCTTTTAATACTTGGTTTGAACCAATTGTACCATTAAAGTATGAAGATAATATATTTGTCCTGCAAGTGCCAAGTCAATTCTTTGTTGAGTATATAGAAGATAAGTATATCGATTTATTGCGCATGACCATTCATCGTGTAATAGGAGATCAAACTCAACTTGAATACCGTATTCTAATTGACCAAACTTCGGGTGCTGGAACTCAAATCCCAAGTCAAGGAAATGAGAAAAAAATCCATACAGAGAAGTCAAACACGACCTATGTTAATCCCTATCAACGTCTTGAATTACCTGAAATTGATCCGCAACTAAATCCCGCATACAATTTCAATAATTTAATTGAAGGGAAAAGTAATAAATTAGCGCGTACTGCAGGTGTTAGTATTGCTAACGACCCTGGCAAAACGATTTTCAATCCTCTTTTTGTATATGGTCAATCGGGCGTAGGTAAAACGCATCTTGCAAATGCAATTGGTGTTATGACCAAACAGCTACACACTGAAAAAAGAGTCTTGTACGTGCCTGCAAATACTTTCCAAATTCAATATACAGATGCGGTTAGAAGCAATTCAGTAAATGACTTTTTGAACTTTTACCAAACGATAGATGTGTTGATTGTAGATGATATTCAAGAATTAGCAGGTAAAACTGCTACTCAAAATACGTTCTTCCATATTTTTAATCACCTGCATCAATCTGGTAAACAGCTGATTCTAACTTCAGACCGTTCTCCTTTGGTGTTGGTAGGCTTGGAGCAAAGATTATTAACCCGTTTTAAATGGGGCTTGTCTGCTGAATTAGAAAAGCCTGATTTTGAACTGAGAAAAGCTATCCTCAAAAATAAAATCTATCGTGACGGTCTCGAAATTGACGAGGAAATAGTAGATTTTATAGCTCAACATGTTACGGATAATGTGCGTGATTTGGAAGGTACGCTTATCTCATTATTAGCTCATTCTACTTTGACTGATGTGGCTATTGATCTTCAACTTGCTGAAAAAGTGGTTGGTCGTCTTGTACAAGTTACTCCAAAAGTCAATACAGTTGAGCGCATACGCGATATTGTTTGTGATTATTTCTCCTTATCTGTAGATGCAATTTCTACTAAAAGTCGCAAAAGAGAAGTAGTACAGGCTCGCCAAATTGCGATGTATCTGTCTAAACAGATGACGAAAAATTCACTTTCTTCTATCGGTAGTTTGATCGGTCAACGCGACCACTCTACTGTATTGCATGCTTGTAAAACTGTGAGCGACCTCATTGAAACGGATAAAAGTTTCCGCACTAGCATAGAAGAAATTGAAGCTCGTCTGAAAGAATAGTTCCAATTCCTTGTTTTTCCTAGATTTTTGTAAGATTGTTTTGTCGGAATGACTGAGTTTCGACAAAATTGCTTATTTTTACAACCAAATTTAAAACGTAGACCTATGATTTTCAAATTTACTTTATTATCCGATGAGGTGGATGATTTTAGACTCGCTATCTCTATTGATTCAGATGCCACTTTTCTAGATTTACATCAAGCAATTCTTGAGGCTATCAATTTTGAGAAAAATACGCTGACAAGTTTTTTTATTTGTTCTGATGAATGGGAGAAGGAGCAAGAAATCACTTTGATAGAGATGGATACAGCTTCTGAGTATGATAATTTAGTCATGGAAGATACTGTTTTGGATGAAGTACTTGATTATGAAAAACAAAAGCTTTTGTTCGTATTCGACTTTTTATACGACAGAATGTTATTCATGGAATTGAGCGAAATTATATCTGGTAAAAATAAAAAAACAGTGGAGATTGTTTCTTTGACGGGACATCCTCCTGCTCAAAATGTTTCTGAAGATATTGAAGTTAAAGATATTAGAATCGATTTAGATCAAGATTTTTATGGTGATGAAGACTTTGATATGGATGAATTGGATGATCTTGAAGGTAATATTGAGGAAATAGATGAAAGCAGCTTTTATTAATGAACGATACGCAGACTTTACATCAAAATCTACATAAAAAACCCACACTTCTAGTACTTTTAGGGCCTACTGGTATAGGTAAAACTGAAATCAGTTTTGAACTAGCTCGTCATTTTCAGGCTCCAATCGTTTCTTCTGATTCTCGTCAGATTTATAGGGAATTGCCTATAGGAACAGCTGCTCCAACATCAGAAGAACTAAATCAAATCAAACATTATTTTATTGCAACCCGTTCTATCTTTGATGCTTACAATGCTGGGGATTATGAGCAGGATGCACTTGCTCTTTTAACGGAACTATTTAAAAACCAGGGTATTGTTATGCTGGTCGGTGGCTCGATGATGTATATTGATGCTGTATGTAAAGGTTTTGATGAAATGCCAAGTGTGGATGATGATATACGCAATCATTGGCAGCAACTATATGCAGAAAATGGGTTGGAGTATATCCAAGAAGAGCTAAAAGTCAGGGATTTTCAGTATTATCAGCAAGTCGATTTAATGAATTACCAACGGGTTTTGCATGCTTTGGAAATTTGCAGCATGACAGGTAAACCCTATTCCTCGTTTAGAAAAGGGACGATCAAAGAGCGTGATTTCAATATCATCAAGATAGGTCTGAATCGCCCACGTGAGGAATTATATGACAGAATTAACAAAAGGGTAGATGTGATGATGAAAGATGGTCTGTTGGAAGAAGCTACTCAGTTATATCCTCATAAACATCTAAATGCTTTAAATACAGTTGGTTATAAAGAGCTTTTTGAATATATGGATGGAACGTGCAGTTTGGATGAAGCTGTTCAAAACGTAAAAAAGGACTCACGGAGGTATGCAAAACGTCAATTAACGTGGTTTAGAAAGGATGAAGATATCCATTGGTTTCATCCTAATCAAATGGATGAAGTGATTGCATTTGTTGAACATAAATTAGTGAGTTTTTAATCTTATATGCCTGCCAAGTTGACTATATTGGGTTCTGGTTCTGCACTTCCTACGCAGAATAATTTTCCAAGCTCACAAATTTTTGAGCTTCGTGATAAACAATATATGATAGATTGTGGAGAGGGAACTCAGATTCGTATTCGCCATATGAAACAACGAATCAACCGTTTAGGGCGTATTTTTATATCCCATCTGCATGGAGATCACTGTTTGGGTTTGGTCGGATTAATATCTTCTTTGAGCATGATGAATAGGACAGCAGACCTATATATACATGGTCCAGTTGGTATTAAAGCAGTATTTGAACCACAGTTGAATTTTTTCTGTGAAAATACACCTTTCAAGATTGAATTTATAGAGCATGATACGACCCAACATGCTGTAATTTACGAAGATAGAACAGTAGAGGTCTTTTCTTTACCACTCAAACATCGGGTGCCATGCTGTGGTTTTTTATTTGTTGAGAAGCCTACTGACAGGCATATCCTTCGTGATATGATTGACTTTTATCAAATTCCCATATCAAAAATACATCACATAAAAAAAGGGGCAGACTTTATAACAGATGAAGGGGAAGTGATACCCAATGCCAGACTGACGACCGATCCCACAAAGAGTGTTTCTTTTGCATATTGCTCAGATACAGCCTATTACGAAAAACTAATTCCTTGGATTAAGGGTGTCGATTTACTGTATCATGAAGCTACTTTTGCACAATCAGAGGAGCTTAGAGCGCAAAAAACCATGCATAGCACCGCTAAAGATGCTGCTACTATTGCTCAAAAAGCAGCAGTTAAACAACTCATCATCGGACATTTTTCTGCTAGATACAACCACCATCACATCTTACTAAAAGAGGCTAAAGCAGTTTTTCCAGAAACCGAATTAGCTGAAGATATGATGGTTGTGGAGATTAAATAGTGCTGTTTTACGACTCTTTCCCTAACTCTTCAATAGCCCGTTTGATTTGAATATCCCTTTGAAATAAGATAGGATAGAAACCTTCATCACCTAAAATATTACGAGCAATATAGGCTTTGAGCTGGGTAGTTATGAAGTTTTTAGATTGCTGAATTTCTGCTTGATTTGGCTTAATGCCTTTGTTGGAAGCGTAATTTACAAATTGTTGCAGGATGTTTTTGCTATCTAGATGTGCACTTAAAGTCTCCCAGTTTGTTAGTTTGTTTAGTGCTACTCGGTTCTCATCCGTATAGCTAAAAGCAAATTGATAGATATAAGCGTTATTTATTACCTGATTCAAATAGGGTGTAAATTCTGTTGTATCTCTGGCTATAAAAATATCAGGCATAATACCCCCACCACCATATACCGTCCTACCAGCAAGCGTTTTGTACTCAATCGTGTCATTTTGCTTGATGCTATCTTGGGTGTAAAACTCACCATGCACAAAGCGATTGTAGATGTCTTTATTGTATTCTTCACTATCTCCTTTGGCATAAGGTTTCTGAATGCTTCGTCCGGATGGTGTGTAGTAATTAGCAACTGTCAAACGTATGGCAGAGCCGTCTGATAGCTTCTTTTGTTGCTGCACCAAGCCTTTACCAAACGATCTTCTGCCGATAATCAAACCTCTATCGTTATCTTGAATTGCACCTGCAAAAATCTCGCTAGCTGATGCTGAAAATTCATCTATTAAAACTATCATTGGATTGTTTATGCACGATCCTGTACCATCAGAACGCGCTTCTGAGGTAGGGTAGGCTCTTCCTTCAGTATAAACAATCAACTGGTTTGCTGGTAGAAACTCATTAACCATCGCAATGGCTCTGTCCAAATA
>CAYVWK010000064.1:0-1915 GCA_964455235.1 uncultured Paludibacter sp. | reverse complement strand
AACTCTTTGAGTACCTTTTCATTATTGATGTGTTTGCCTACAAAATTAGAATCATTGACTAAAATAATCCTATCGCCAGCAAGTAGACCCGCTTTTTCGGAGGGACCACCACTGATCACCGAAACCACTGTAATCGTATCTTGTTGAATATTAAACTGAATGCCTATGCCTGTAAAACTCCCTTCTAATTCACTGTTGGTAAATTCCAAATCTTCAGCAGGAATATACACAGAATGGGGGTCAAGTCGCGCTATCATATCAATAGCCACTTCTTCCGTAAGTTCATGAATATCAACGGTATCTACATAATCTTTGTCTATCATTTGTAGAATTTCGCTGATTTTGGAATTGGGCTTCACATAGCTTTCTAGCAATTTTGTCAAACTGCCATTATGCCCTGTAGCCTCTCTGGATGTAATCAGATTTCCCAAAATAAATCCAAAAATGATGGCACCTACCACAAGTGCCACTTTAGCTGTATAGTTTGTATTTTTTGTCATATTTATAGTACTAATAATTCTACCTCTATGCCTGCCTTCTTCAATAATTCGACTCCATCCATGATCCTATATTCTTCTCCGTACACTACTCTTTTGATGCCTGACTGGATAATCAATTTTGAACATTCTATGCAAGGTGAAGCGGTTACGTAAAGTGTTGCGCCATCGCTGCTATTATTGGAACGAGCAATTTTGGTGATGGCATTAGCTTCAGCATGCAATACATAGGGTTTGGATACATTGTTTTCATCCTCGCATTTATTCTCAAATCCTGAAGGTGTTCCATTGTATCCATCAGAAATAATCATCTGATTTTTAACTAATAATGCTCCTACTTTTCTTCTTTCACAATAGGAGTTTTCAGCCCAAATGCGAGCCATACGCATATAACGTTGGTCGAGTTTCAATTGTTTGTCGTCCATTATTTTATATTTGAATTGAGTTTTATTTATGCAATAGTTCGTTTGCAAAATCAATAATATTAATACCTGAGAAATTTCCAGATGTCATGAAAATAAGCACTGAATTTTCATAGTTGAGGCTTCTTAATTTTTCTTGTAATGCCTGATTATCAGTGAAAACCATCAAGTTATCACCCCCGAATGCATTGGCTACTTTTGCCTCCTCTATATCCTCCAATCCTTTATGTTTAATAACTTCAGGATTGTAATATACAAAAGCAATATCTGCTTTTTCCATGCAGTTTTTATATTCAGGCAGGAAAGAATCGGTCAGGCTGCTATAGGTATGTAGTTCCATGCAGGCAATGACTTGTTTATCAGCATATTGTTCCTTAATAGCTTCTACGGTTGCTTTCAATTTTGATGGCGAATGTGCAAAATCCTTGAATGCCACAGAATTTCCTGTATCAACGATTTTTTGCATCCGATTAGAAGCTCCAGGGAAATCTGAAATTGCTTCATTAAACTGATCCTCTGGTATTCCAATTTGTTTGCAGACCAAACGTGCAGCATGTAAGTTTTGTAGGTTATGCTTGCCGAAAATCTTCAATGGAATGTTTCCTTTTGGTGTTTGAAGATAGGTGATTCCGTTCGTAATCTCATGATTAGGAGTACCATAGGGTAAAGCCACCACATCACGCCTAACAGTCTCTGCAATTTTTCTAAGTTCAGGATCACCATCATAATAGATAAAACGCCCTTCTAACTCAATTAATTCAGCAAATTTATAAAATTGCTCTACATAATTTTCATAGGTAGGAAACACATTGATGTGGTCCCATGCTATACCCGTAAGTACCGCTATATGAGGTTGATATAGATGGAATTTTGGACGTAAATCAAGTGGAGAAGTGAGGTATTCATCACCTTCAAAAACAGCGATACGTGCATCATGCGAGAGCTTCACCATATTATCAAAACCCTCAATTTGAGCACCTACCATATAATCAGCAT
>CAYVWK010000063.1:0-12298 GCA_964455235.1 uncultured Paludibacter sp. | reverse complement strand
GTTTTTAAGGTGATGGGATCCATGATGTAAAATGGACAATCAAACTGATGGAGCTTCTTAAATGCTGCTATTTCCTCAGAAGTGGAAGATGTAAGTGCCATGACTCTTGTTGAGACATTCTGTTTTTCAAGGAATACTTTTACCTTTTGCAGGGCCTTTTTTGATGATTTGCTTAAATCATACATTACAATAAATATTGTTTTCCCCTTAAAAGATAGTATTTGATCTGTTAAATCATCATAGTCTTGCGTTAAGATCACGAAATCTTCAATGGCTGGTTTGTAGCCTTCTTTTATAAGTATTGAGTTTTGAGTGACAAATTTCCAAGTGGAATCAGGTAAATTATCAATAGAAAACTCTTGTATTACACCCTCTTTTTCATAGGTGAAAATATATTCATACTCATCTACTGGTGCATCGTCTGGAATACTCATTCCATCCATAATATTCACACCAACCTTATATGGTCTAAAATCTATGAGAGGTAGATTTGCAAGATTATAGCTCATAAAGCCAAGAGAAAGAGCCATAAAAACAAACAGCAAACCCCATTCTGCAACGGGCAGGTATATCTTTCTGAATCTTTTATTGAAAACTAATAAAAGAATAATCAACACCAATAAAACAATATTTTTATAGAAAGTAGTCCAGTTATCAATTTTTAATGCATCTCCAAAACAACCGCAATCCGTAACGGGATTATAAATAGCAATATACAGTGTCAATCCACTCATTATCAGGGTAAACCCTAATACAGCCCACAAACTATATTTCAATTTCACCTGAAAAAGCAAATTAAAGCCAATAATAAGCTCAACAGCTATAAGGCTGATAGCTAGAGGATAAGCAGTAAAAAGAAAGTGAGTAAAAATGCCTTCAAAGGCGATGAGGTAATCTTGGATTTTGTAAACAGTACCTAATGGATCAATAGCTTTAGCAAAACCAGAAAAGATAAAAACAAGTGCAACTAAAATACGTGCAAAATGTAAAAACAGTAGATTTTTATCTTTTGCACCTTTTATTTGGGCGGAAGTTCTATACTTATTTTTGCGTTTCAAAACTCTCTTTTATTTTAATCAAACCAAAAACGGCATAATTAATCATATCAAAATAGTTGGCATCTATCCCTTCTGACATAATTGTTTTACCTTTGTTATCCTCAATTTGTTTCGTACGATTGATTTTCATCAGAATCAAATCAGTATACGATTCCATGCGCATCGATCTCCAAGCCTCATCATAATCATGATTTTTTGCCATCATCAAGTTCTTCGCTTCATCGATATAATGATTATATAATTCCAAAACTTGAGTGTTTGTCAAATCATCTGCATCAGACGTACCTAATTCAAGCTGAATCAATCCAATAATTCCATAATTCACAATAGCAATTAGTTCGGAACGAATATCTTCATCTACTTTAGATACACCTTTCGTCTCTATACTACGAATACGATTAGCTTTGATAAATATCTGATCAGTAACAGATTGAGTGCGCATAATACGCCATGACGCACCATAATCTTTCAATTTACTGGAAAATATTTGTCTGCAAATTTGAGCAATCTCATCAAATTGCTGGTCTGTTTGGTTCATATAAATTTCATTTTTTTGATGATAAAAAAGCGAAGCAAAGGTATAATTTTTTAGTTAGATAGGCAATCAAATAGTAGTATTCATTTATATCATTTCCCATTTTTAAGATATCAAAATAGAAATATTCACTTTCAATTCCAGAATCAACTCAAGATAAAACTGTATCTTTGGCAACTTTTAGAATCAAAATTATTTGCTCATTTTACAGTTAACTCAAACAGTATGTATCCCTTTCATCGCACTGAATTACTCTTAGGAAAAGATTATTTAGCCTATGCAAAATGTACAAAAGTTATTTTATTTGGCATCGGTGGTGTTGGTAGTTGGTGCGCTGAAAGCTTGATTCGTTCTGGCATTGGACATCTGACAATAGTTGATTCTGATGTGGTGAATGCAAGTAATATCAACCGACAACTTCCTGCTACAACGCAGACTTTAGGTGAAGCTAAAACTGAAGTTTTAAAGCAAAGACTCCTTGAAATCAATCCTGATGCTAAAATCGAGGCTTTGCAAATGATTTATTCTGAGGAAACTTCCGCCAATTTTCACTTGGATACATACGATTATATTATCGATGCAATTGACTCTGTTCCTGATAAAGTGCATCTGATACAAACAGCCTGTAAAACCAATGCTACATTCTTTTCTTCTATGGGAGCTGCGCTGAAGACTAATCCAGCACAAATAAAAACTGCTGAGTTTTGGAAAGTATATGGTTGTCCGCTCGCTGCTTCTTTGCGTAATCGCTTACGCAAAGAAGGGGGTGCTGATAAGAAATTCATTTGTGTTTTTAGTGATGAGTTATACTCAAATAGAGGTAAAGATGAGTATAGTTTATCTACAGAAGCTACTGATAATCAAAATGAAAGAAAGAAGAAAATCAACGGAACCATTTCCTATATGCCTGCGATGTTTGGCATGACTTTGTCAAGTTTGGTTATACGTGATTTAGTTGATAAATCAGAGCTGAGCAAAACGTAAATTTTTACGCAAAACGTAAAAAAAATGCGCAAAAGATAAAAAAAATGCGCAAAAGATAAAAAACAGCTACTTCAAGAGTTCCAAACGAGCGAATTTCAATAGTAAAGTTTTTTTACCTTGTTCGCCAAAATCTATTTCTGCTTTTTCGTTAGATCCTGATAAGCTAACTGCAAGCACCTTTCCAATACCGAATTTTTCGTGTTTCACAAAGGCTCCTACAGGTAGAGAAGCTTGGTAGTTTGGGTCAGACGAAGCACTGCTATCTACCGTGCTAAGTCGCTTAAGATTAGCAGATTGCCCTGAACTTGATGATTTTGCTGTTGGATATTCTGTTGCAGGATTTTTGGGTACGTAGGATTTTCTAGCCTTAGAAGGAAAACTTTTAAAAGTTTTATTATGCGAAAAACCAGCATCATCATAAAAAGAAGCCTGACTTGTAGACTGAAAATCAGCAGGATAATCTAGAAAAGAAGGGTCTATATCTTTAATAAATCGACTTGGATTTGAAAAACTCATTTGTCCATTCCTAAAACGTGATTTAGCATAAGTAATATAGCAACGCTCCTCAGCGCGCGTAATAGCCACATAAAACAAGCGACGCTCCTCCTCCAGTTCCCTTGCACTATCCATCGAAAAAGCAGATGGGAAGAGCTCTTCCTCCATACCTACTACAAAAACAGCTTTGAATTCTAAACCTTTAGCAGCATGCACAGTCATCATGGTAACTTTCTCACTCTCAGAATCTTTATCAGTATCTTGATCCGTCAACAGAGACACTTCCGCAAGAAAATCAGGTAAAAAAGCAGGCTCATTATTGGAAGTTTTAGTCTCGCAAAACTCGTGAATAGCATTGAGTAATTCTTGAAGATTCTCGCGGCGACTTAAACTTTCAGGAGAATTATCTGCATAAGATTCTGCTATAATACCTGTAGTTTTGATAATAGAGTCAACTAAATGATAAGCATTTTGCGTATCTATTTGAGCACTAAACACAGCTATCATATCTCGAAATCCAGCTAAACGTTTAGCTGTACCTGCATTGACAGGCAAATTGTACTGTATAGGATCTTCTAAGACTTCCCAAGCTGTAACACCATGAACACCAGCACATTCTAATATTTTACTGACTGTCGTATCGCCAATACCACGAGTAGGCACATTGATAATCCGTTTCAAAGCCTCTTCATCGGCTTGGTTACAGACCAAACGACAATAGGCAATCACATCCTTAATTTCCTTCCGTTGGTAGAAGGATAGTCCTCCAAAAATCCGATAAGGAACACCACTTTTCCGCAACTGATCTTCCATAATACGTGATTGCGCATTGGTGCGATATAGAATAGCAATATTCTGATAACTATATGATTCTATGAGGTTTAGCTCCTGAATTAATTCAGCCACAACAGCACCTTCTTCGAAGTCTGAATAAAGTTGTAAAATCTTAATTTTATCTCCTTCATCTTTTTCTGAAAAAACAGTCTTAGGAATACGACCTTTATTCTTATCTATCAAGCTATTAGCTGCATTTACAATAGTTTGTGTAGAGCGATAATTCCTTTCAAGTTTAAAAACTTGAGTGGATTGGTAGTGATTCTTAAATTCTAAAATATTATCAATATTAGCACCTCGAAAAGAATAAATACTTTGAGAATCATCACCCACCACGCAAATGCGTTGATGCTGGTCAGATAACTTCTTAACTATCAGATACTGAGCATAGTTCGTATCCTGATATTCATCTACCAGAATAAAATTAAAACGCTCACGATATTTTTGCAAAACCTCAGGAAAGTCCCTAAACAGAATGTTTGTTTGCAGCAGCAAATCATCAAAATCCATCGCATCAGCCTGTTTGCATTTTTCAGTATATAAACTGTAAATCTCGTATAAACGAGGGATACGCGCATACTTATCAGAATTAATCAACTCATCGTGATTTGCATAAGCAGCAGGTGTAATCAAGTTATTTTTTGCATTTGAGATGCGACTATGCACCAAACCAGGTCTATAAGCTTTATCATCTAAACGCATACTTTTGATAATAGACTTTATAAGCGATTGAGAATCAGCAGAATCATAAATTGTAAAGTTTTTAGTAAAGCCAATTTTATCCGCTTCAGCACGTAGGATACGGGAAAAAATTGAGTGGAAAGTTCCCATCCAGAGGTAATTAGCCAAACGCTCACCGACTAATTCAGCAATACGTTTTTTCATTTCACGAGCTGCTTTATTTGTAAAAGTAAGGGCTAAAATAGAAGAAGGGGCAAGTCCACGTTTAAGTAGATAAGCTATTTTATAGGTAAGAACGCGTGTTTTCCCAGAGCCAGCACCAGCAATAATCAAGGAAGCACCATCCATATATTCAACCGCAGCACGCTGATTATCATTCAGTTCATTTAAAAATTCCATTCATCAAAAATATAATATTCCACATTTCAAGATAGGCACAAAAATACAAATAAAAATGCAGCATAGAGATCAAAATTAAATATATTTATCAACAACTAAGCTTTTGAGTTTAAGGCAGATTATGTCAAAAAAAAATAGTAGTTTTGCGCACAAATTATGTAAACATGCAGAAATTCAGTAAATTTATTCTTCATTTATTTGGCTGGAAAAGCCTTATTACCGTTGCAGAGCCACCTAAAAGCGTTATTTGTGTTGCTCCACACACGAGCAACTGGGATTTTATCTTGGGGAAGTTCTTTTATTGGGCTGAAAGTAAACATGCGTCTTTTTTGATGAAAAAATCTTGGTTCTTCTTTCCTATCAATCTGATACTAAAGTCGATGGGTGGTGTTCCTGTAGATAGAAGTAAGTCCATGTCGGTCACCGATCAAGTAACAAAAATGTTTGAAGAAAATGAGCGATTTCATATTGCCATTACTCCAGAAGGAACCCGTAGCCTACGTAAAAAATGGAAAATGGGCTTTTATCACATTGCAACCAAAGCTAACGTGCCTATTCAGCTAGCCTATTTAGATTATCAGAAAAAAGAATTGGGAATTACTGAAATTTTCTATCCTACAGGTGATGTTGATGTTGATTTAAAGTATATTAGAGCTTTCTACAAAAACATAACACCTCGATTTCCTGAAAAATTTTATATAGAGAAAGAGTAAACACCTTATTAAAAGGAAGTTATTGCACAGTAATTATGAAAATTAATTATCAAAATATAGGATTAAAACGCATTGATACGTATATCATTAAGAAGTTTCTAGGAACATTCTTTTTCTCTATCATTTTGATTTTGAGTATTGCTGTTATTTTCGATTTAACAGAGAAATTAGATGAGTTTTTTGATAATAATGCGCCTTTAAAAGCCATTATTTTTGACTATTATCTGAACTTTATCCCTTTCTACATGAATATGTTTACGCCATTATTCACCTTTATATCGGTGATATTTTTCACCTCGAAAATGGCAACCAACACGGAAATAATTGCGATGTTGGCAAGTGGAATAAGCTTTAGACGTATCATGAGACCTTATTTCATTGCCGCAGGTATCATCTGTATTATGTCTTTCTTTTTAGGAGGTTATATTATCCCTTCCTCCAATGAGAAGCTCTTAGAGTTTCAAAATCAATATATTAAGAAATTCAAGACAACTTATACTCGCAATATTCAGATGGAAATCGAGCCTGATGTCATTTTATACATTGAAAGGTTTGAAATGAAACAAAATAAAGGATACAGATTCTCTCTAGAGAAGTTTGATGGAAAGAGTTTAAGTTCAAGGCTTACCGCTGAAAATATCATTTGGGATTCGCTATACCATTGGAGGGTGAACAATTATTTATTACGTGAGTTTGATGGGATGCGTGAAAATATCACCAAAGGCGAGAGTTTAGATACCATTATTCAAGTACAACCCAAAGAATTTTTTATTACGGCAGAAGAAAGTGCTCAGATGAATAATAGAGAGTTGAAAGAACATCTTTCGACTCTAAAAAACAGAGGTTTGGGCAATACACAAGCTTTTGAAGATGAGTATTATAAACGTTATGCTATGCCTTTAGCTGCTTTTATCATGACTTTGATGGGGGTATCTTTATCGTCCCGAAAAGTGAGAGGAGGTATGGGCTTACACCTAGGAATTGGATTGGCTTTAAGCTCCATATTTATACTATTTCAAACCTTATCAACATCTTTCTCAGTTAGCGGAGCTATGTCAGCCCTATTTGCCGTATGGCTCCCCAATATTCTATTTTTGATAGTGGGGCTGTACCTCTATTATACAGCACCGAAGTAGTGGAAGAATTGAGAAATTAAGAAATTAAGAAATGTGGGAATAGATGCGTTTCTCTGATAATATTTTCAATAATAATTGCCGATAAGAAAGACAATCGCTTTCATATCGGCAATCAGGATGTGAAATTTTGATAGCTTCTTATTTGGTTAATTTAGGATTTTTTCCAATATAGAGTTGTAGGCCCAATTCCATAAAAACAGTTGCCCCATCAACAGTTGATAATAATAAATCTTTAGCGGTTTGATGCTGATATCTCACACCTGCACCTATAAAAAATGCATCAAAGATTTTGAATCGAGTTGATAAGTCTGCATGATAATCACTAAAAGCAGAAAAGCCTTGAAATGCATTCGACACTGACAACAGCACCTCATTTGTCATCACGCCTTTGTTAAAAACAGTATAACCCGCTCCAAGCATCATTTCAGGTAAAACTTGATATCTCTGCGAACTTTCTTTTCGCAGTAAATTCTCTCCAACACCCACCTTAAAATGAAGGTTTTCTATTGGATAAACAGACACAAAGACAGTCGTTAAATTGGATTGTAAGCTTTTGTCTGTAAGAGGTATACTTACGACATCAGTTGAAATACCATACGCAAATTTCATTGTGTTTTTTTGAGCAGACAAAAATAAAGTCGCCACTAACATTACTAACAACAAGTTGATTTTTCTCATAACAAATTCTTTAAAATAAAACTTTAATAAATTATTAATACTTAAATACTCTCTATATTTATAGATTTCCATAGTAAAAAACCTAGAGCTCAACCGAGATCAAACTCTAGGTTTGAAGTAAACAAAAAGATATCTTCTATTTTAGATTACCATCCTACCATTTTAGCGGCAAGAATCGATAATGTAGCCAAACCAATCACGCTTCCTTGTGGACCAGCAGGGACATAAACAGGAATACCTTTAATGATAATATATCCACCGATAAAATTACCAACGATAGCACCCACTGCGTCAGCTGCTGAGACAAAAGCCAATTTAGCTAAGAATGACCACTGAGTCATAGGTTTTGCTAGTAATATTTTGGATCCAAAATTATCAATATCATACACTTTAACGTATGTACTCCACAAACCAATAGACCCTTTTAATACCTCTGTTGTATTGAGAAAATTCTGAGTATCAAGTTTATTAACCAATTTATTATTGGATACTTCCCTTTGGATAAAATTAATAGTCATAATTTTATCTTCGATACCTGTTTGTTCATCACTTACAACTGCATCAATTCTTGCATAGTACGGCTCAAGGATTTTTGAACAGTTATAATCCGATAAGTTCATAAAATCCTCGTCGAAGTCATACACAGGCAAATCACCAACAGCTTTAATTTTGGCAACTCCTTCCTTTGAATTAGACTCTTCAAGTACCATTGGGCGTACACCAGACACTTGCTCAATGGCATCAAACACAACTTCCATAGCAATTATGTCTGAGTTTTCATGTCCTTTGGCCTTCTGCATTTGACTTTCATCTATATGAAATAAAATTTCATTCACATAGTAATCATGCTGCGCAGATAACTCTTTAGCCTCTGCTAAAAGTGCATTCTTTTCATTATCTTGAAGTTGCGCTTCAACTTCTTTGTTTTTTTCACATGATGTTAATACCAACATCATCATACTAAATACTAAAAATAAATTTTTCATTTTGTAAGTTTTTTAATTTGGATTAATAATAAAATAATTTTCTACGATTGATTAGTCGCTAGGTTTTCATTATTCACCTCCTTTCTTGTTTAGGTTTGAAATTCGAGGCAAAAATAGAATGGTTTTCTAAAACAAAGTGCGCAAATCGTAAAAACATTTTAAATTTTTACGATTTGCGCACTTTTATCTTTTGCACACCCAATATTTAACTCAATCTTGCCTTAAAATCATCATAAACAAACTTACGTATCAGTTTAAATTCATTATTTTGTGTCCAAATGCCAATAGACGGATGACTAACTCCATTAAACATGGTGGTTTTTACCATCGTATAATGAATCATATCTTCAAAAATAACGCGATCTCCTACTTTTAAGGGCTCTTCAAAAGACCAATCACCATAAAAATCACCTGCCAAACAACTATTACCTCCCATTCTATAGGTAGGTTTTCCCACAATCGCATCTGTAGCACCAAGAATCGATGGCTTATAGGGCATTTCCAAACAATCAGGCATGTGACAGGAAAAAGATACATCTAACATAGCAGTTTTAACGCCTTTATTTTCTACTATATCTTGTACCGTAGAAACTAAATCTCCAGTTTGCCAAGCAAAAGCACTACCTGGCTCAAGAATTAGTTTCAAATGAGGATATTTTGCTTTAAAAGCTTTTAATACTTGAATAAGATGTTCTACATTATAATCTTTGTGAGTAATCAGATGACCACCTCCCATATTCAGCCACTTAATCGCATGAAAGAGATGTCCAAACTTCTTTTCGACAGCGAGTAATGTTCGCTCCAAATCAAAGGAATTACTTTCGCAAAGGGTATGAAAATGCAAGCCTTCAACACCTTCGGGAAGTTCAGAACCAAGATTTTCTGCAATAATTCCCAATCTCGACCCAGGAGAGCAGGGATTATATAAATCCGTTCCAACATCTGAAAACTCAGGATTTACTCTCAAACCACAAGATATATTATAAAACTGTGTTCGTGCATAAAACTTCTCCCATTGTTGTAATGAATTGAAAGTGATATGGCTACTACACTGCACGATTTCATCGAATTCCCTATCTAAGTAAACTGGCGCATAGGTATGTGCAGGACTACCCATTTCTTCAAAAGCCAAACGAGCCTCAGCCAGAGAACTTGCAGTAGAGTACGGAATATATTCACGTACAATAGGAAAGACACTCCACATAGCAAAAGCTTTAAAAGCTAAAATAATTTCAACTTGAGCCTCATCTTTTACCCTTTTTATGAGTGCCAAATTTTTTCTAAATTTCACTTCATCCAAAACGAAACAAGGAGAAGGAATAAGAGAATAGTTTATCATATTTTTTACGTTTTGCGTGATTAATTTACCTTTTGCATACACTCACAATCAATTCTTCAAGATTTTTTACGTAAAATGCCATATAGTAATCCCCCTAAGATTGCTGCACCCACTACATAAGCAGGTGGAACCTTCGCTAACCAGATTAAAAGAGCAGCGGCTATTGGTATAATAACAGTCTTATAGGTTATACCAGCAGATTTTGCCATCCTCCAAAGTGGTGCAGCAATCAAGGCGACCACAGCAGGACGAATACCCTTAAAAATCTTATCTACAGTAGGATTGTGTCTAAAATCAACAAAGAACATAGCTATTAACACTATGACAACAAATGAAGGAAGCGCAGCACCTAAAGCTGTTACAATACTTCCTTTAACGCCTTTCAATTTATATCCAACAAAAACAGCGGTATTAATTGCCATCACGCCTGGAGCAGACTGAGCCATAGCCAACATATCAACAAACTCTCGTTCAGCAATCCACTTTCTTTTATCAACAACTTCTTTTTCTATTAATGGAATCATAGCATATCCTCCACCAAAGGTAAAAGACCCGATTCTAAAGAAAGTGATAAATAATTGCCAATAAAACTTCATATTGTTTCTTTTTCATCTTCAAAAACTCACTATATATAATATTGTATAGATGGAGATTTCGAGAAGACAGATTAAAAGCGCTGCAAATTTACATGAATATATCTGAAGTACATAATAATTCAAAATATTTACTTGTCTATATTTTGCCTATTAAAAAAACTTATCTATCTTTGCAGTCCAAAAAATAATACTAGAATATTTAATCTTATTATAAACAAACAAGAATTATGATCATCGTTCCTATCAAAGAAGGCGAAAACATTGAAAGAGCATTAAAAAAATTCAAACGTAAATTTGAAAGAACTGGCACATTGAAAGAATTACGCCGTCGCCAACAATTTGACAAGCCTTCTGTAACAAAAAGAGCACAAATGATGCACGCTGTTTATGTTCAGCGCATGCAACAAGAGCAGGAATAAGAAAAGAGCAAATTATTATTAAAATAATTTGCATTTTACATTTATTTGCTCTATTTTCGTTGCAGAATAGGAACAGCTTATGGTTAAAGAATTTCTGCAATATTTACAGTATGAGAAGAATTATTCATCTCATACTGTTTTGTCTTATAGTACAGACATAGAGCAGTTTCTACTTTTCTTAAACATTGATGACACACAGTTTTCTCCTGATTTAGTTGATGCCAACGACATCCAGCAGTGGATTTTCGAACTCACCCAAAAGGATATTTCAGCCAAAAGTATAGCACGTAAAATATCATCTCTTAAAACTTTTTGGAGGTATCTAATGAAATATCACCAAGTTACAGAAAACCCTACATTAAAAATCATTTTACCAAAAACTAAAAAGCCAATTCCTACGTTCTTTAGACATAGAGAAGTGGAGACTGTCATTAAAAATCCGTATATATCCAAGGATAATTTCATTCACTTACGAGATATACTGATTATTGAGATGTTTTATATGACAGGCATTCGACTCTCAGAGCTAATAGCGTTAAGAGATCAGGATATAGAGTTGACAAACGAACAAATACGGGTCATAGGTAAGCGTAGCAAAGAGCGTATCATTCCACTTGACAATTCATTTTGTCAGAAACTTACGCATTATAAAGGAATAAGAGACACCTATTTAGAGGGACAAGTAGCAAGTCAATTTTTTGTAAAATCGGATGGAAAAAAGATGTATCCTAAGCTTATATATAATATTGTAAGAAATACTATGAGTGAAGTGAGTACTTTATCTAAAACGAGTCCGCATGTATTACGACATAGCTTTGCAACAAACTTACTAAACAATGGGGCAGATATATATGCGATCAAAGAATTATTAGGACATAGCTCACTGATGGCAACGCAAGTATATACGCATAGTGCGTTCAGTGAATTACATAAAATATATAACCGTGCTCATCCAAGAGCAAAATAAAAAAGGAGGTAATTATGAAATTAAATGTTCAAGCGATTAATTTTGATGTTTCAGAAAAACTCGAAGCGCACATTGAAAAGAAAACGAAGAAGTTGAACCGTTTGTATGATGAAATTTTGAACGTAGAAGTCTTTTTGAAGGTTGTAAAACCAGAGACAGCAGCAAACAAACAGGCGGAGATTAGGGTTTTTGTGCCCAATGCTGATTTTTTCGCTTCAAAAACCAACGATACGTTTGAGGAAGCAGTTGATTTAAGCATAGAAGCATTAGAGCGTCAAATCTCCAAACACAAAGAGAAAATAATTAAAAAATAAAAAAAAGGCAGATTTATTTTGTAATCCAAAATAATTTCGTACATTTGCAAGCCGTTTAAAGAAGCGTTTTTAAGCGGCTTTCAATTCGAGTGAAACCACTCATTATTAGATAGTTGCCTCTTTAGCTCAGTTGGCCAGAGCACGTGATTTGTAATCTCGGGGTC
>CAYVWK010000062.1:0-12375 GCA_964455235.1 uncultured Paludibacter sp. | reverse complement strand
CTTGTTGATGGTATTAAAAGAGTTGCAAAGATGTTTTGATATAAGACAAAACATCTTTACTCCATTCATCAATTTCCAAAAGTTGATAATGTTAAAAACCTATTTTAAAACAACAGTTATCTAATTATCATTATATTTGGCAAATAATAAAACAGTAAAATTTTATTTTTCATTGTGAGTGATTTATTTTGCTATACAAATAACGAAGACCATTCCCTCTTTCAATTAATTAAGAGGAGGGATAAAGACGCTTTCGCTAGAGTATATCAGAAGTATCACCAATATCTTTATACATTGTCTCTAAGATACTTAAAAGATAAAAACATGGCTGAAGACACAGTACAGCATGTTTTTGTTAAGTTATGGGAATCAGCAAAGGATATTGAAATAGAGGTAAACTTAAAAAACTATCTTTATACAATGACAAAGAACAATATACTAAATCAAATTAGAAACAACAAGGATATCGTTTCTCTGAATTATATAAACGCTCAAAATGATATAACTGATGAAGAGGATTTCATAAAGCTGATGGAGGATTTTCAAATATCTGAAATCTTACATAATGGCATTAATCAGCTTCCTACACAAAAGAGAGAAGTATGCACATTAAAAATAGAAGGGAACATTAGCAATCAGGAGATAGCAAATAAAATGGGAATCTCAATTCACACTGTAAAATCTCACTATCAAGAATCAATAAAAATCCTTCGTGAATACTTCAAAAAGATAAAACTAATGTTGTTTTAATACAAAGCCATAATTGGACTCATATCTTTAGCCCTTTCATGTGTCTAAAGAATATAACACAGAACTAAATGACATCTTTAAATAGAGATATAATAAGAAAAGTAATAGATTGCAAGTCAACTAAGGCAAATGCAGAGAAGACAGTTGAATGGCTTTCAACAACAATGGAAGGGCAACATGAACTATCAGATATGATAGATTATGACGCATATATGCTAGAGGAGGGAACTTTAGACAATAAGGAACTTATCGATACCAATCAATCTACAGAACTATTAAAAAGGATTGAACAAAAAATAAAAAGAAACCATTCTAATAAGGTAAAATGGATAGTTGCAGCATCAGTTTTACCCTTCATACTTTTAATCTCTATTGGAACATATATTAATCATCATTTCGACATATATGGGAAAGCCTCTTATACAGATATTTATATTCCTAAGGGCAAAAAAGCACATATTATTTTTCAAGACGGAAGCGAGGCGTATGTCAATTCAGATACAAAAATAACTTATCCAAAAAAGTTTGGATTCAAAAAAAGAGAAGTAAGTATTGAAGGAGAAGCCTACTTTAATATAGCTCAAAATAAATACCGTCCTTTTATTGTATATGCCGAGAACACAAGTATCAAAGTTTTAGGAACTTCATTTAATGTCTCAGCATATAGTAATGATGATGCATTAAAGATAACTCTTGATGAAGGAAGCATTTTATTTGACAATTCTCAAAACACATATCAGCTATCAAAGGGACAAGAGTTGATTTTCAACAAAAACAATAAAGAATCTTTCATAAGAGCGGTAAGCAACTCGGAAAATAACTCATTATGGAAATATGATATCATCTATTTTTATGACACACCACTTTCAGAGGTTGTAAAAACTCTTGAAAGAGAATTTGATATTAGATTTGTTATAAAAGACAACAACGTTTTCAATTATTCATATACAACTACATCTGATGCAAAAAACATTGAGGACATAATAAGAGAACTTGAAAAAATATCTCCTGTAAAGTTTTCTTATACAAATGGCACATATGAAATAGATTTAAAATAGACACACACTTATTTAACACTATAATGTTAAAATCACAAATATTTAATCAATAATCATTCAACAACTCATACTTTCTATCTTTCCATGTGTCTAATTATAAGTTGGCCTAAGATTATATTATTTTAATCTAGGGCTAATAATTCAAAATAATTCTATTGTTTAATTTTTTAATACGTAAAACAACCATGGGAAAATTTCCATTAAAAAGGCAAATCATGATTATATTGTCATTTTTTGTGCTTAGCAACACGATTTGTTTGGCACAAAATGTAACATTAAATCACAGCCAGTCGAACTTAAGGACAATCCTAGAAGACCTATCAAAACAGGTTAATTATTCGCTTGCATTCAGCAAGGAAGTTGTGGATTTAACAGATGTCACGAACATCAACGTCATCAACACAGAAATAACACAAGTGTTGGATGATTTATTAAAGCCTCGCAACATAGGCTACGAAATTGAAGATAACAAAATATTTATTTTTAGTTATCCAGAACAAAAAACAATCACAAACCAGCCCCCTCAAAATGAAACAAGCTTAAAGGGTCAGATAATCGATGAAGAGGGAAACCCTGTTATCGGGGCAAACATTCTTGTTGTAGGTACTAATATTGGTACTGTAACAGATATTGATGGTAATTATTCTATAACTATTCCGAAGAACTCAACAATGAGAGTTTCTTATATTGGATATATAGAACAGAATATACTAATTACTAACCAAACCAGGCTTAATTTACAACTAGCCTTAGATACTGAAGTACTAGATGAGCTTGTAGTGGTTGGTTATGGAGTACAAAGGAAAAGTGTAGTCACAGCTGCCATTAGCCGTGTTAGTGCTGATGAAATGAATGTTGCAAGACCCTCACGTGTCGAAGATGCACTAAAAGGAAAAGTTTCTGGTGTTCAAATAACACAAAGTTCTGGACAACCAGGATCAGACTCCAAGGTACGAATTAGGGGTATTGGAACTGTCAACAATAGTGATCCATTATACATAGTTGATGGAATGGAAGTAGGTGGAGGAATCACCTATCTTAATCCTGTAGATATAGAATCAGTTGAGATTCTAAAAGATGCTGCATCAGCAGCAATATATGGGGCTAGAGCAGCTAATGGTGTTATACTAATCACAACCAAAAAAGGCTCAAAGGGTAAAGCTACAATAAACTATGATGTAAGTTATGGATGGCAAAACCCATGGAAATATAGAGAAATATTAGATGCACAAGAGTACATGGTTATAATGAACGAGATGCAGCTAAATGATGGTAACCTACCACGTTATAATAATGAACAAATAGCTGGCGCAGGAAAAGGTACAAATTGGCAAAAGGAGACTTTTTACAAAAATGCTCCAGTTGAAAACCACCAGGTGAGTATTTCTGGAGGGACAGATGATTTACTTTACTTTCTTTCTTTTGGTTACTTTGATCAAGCAGGTATTGTAGGTGGAAATTATGACAAATCAAATTATAGTCGATATAGCCTTCGTTCTAATTCAACCTATACTATATTTGAAGAAAAGAGTAGATCTTTCTTAAATAAGATTTCATTAGGGGCAAATGTTGGCTATTCACGTGATAAATCCACAGGGATTGAAACAAACTCAGAATATGGTTCAATATTAGGCAGTGCTCTCACCTTCTCTCCCCTTGTAACAGTATATGCTGACGAAGAACGCTCTAAAGAGATATTAGATCAATATCCACATGCTGTAAAAAGCGGCGATCGTGTATTTTCATTGCCTCCATCAGGTTTTCAAGAAATAGCCAATCCTGTAGCAATGCTACATCAGCCAAGCTCTGGAATTAATAACTCAGACAAATTTGTAGGATCATTTTGGGGTGAACTACAAATCCTCCCAGAATTAAAGTTTAGAACAACTTATGGTACTGACCTTGCTTTTTGGGGATATGACTCTTATACATTTCCGTATTTTCTTGCTACTCAAGGGAAGGATCAACAATTTAGTACAGTTCAGAGTGAAATGAATAGAGGATTCAGGTGGCAATTAGAGAATTATTTATCTTATAACAAGACATTTAATGGTAAACACAATTTATCAGCAGTACTTGGTCAATCCGCCTCAAGATATAGACAACGAAATGTTGGTGGTAACGATAGAGACTTATTAGAAACAGACCCAAATAAAGCCAACATTGACTCTGCTATAGCAGATCGTACACTTGAAAGAACTTGGGGTGGAACTGGAGGTTTTAACTTCACTGGATCTGCATCATACTTTGGACGTATAGATTATAATTATGAAGAGCGATACATGATACAAACAACTGTACGTCGTGATGGCTCTACAAGTTTTGGCTCTAACAATAAATGGGGTGTATTTCCTTCTTTCTCATTAGGATGGAATTTAACTAACGAGTCATTTATGCAGAATAGACCAGAAGGGTTTGACTATATGAAGTTCAGATTTAGCTGGGGAAAGAATGGAAATGACCGAATTGGTAACTTCCTATATACTGCACTGATGGATGGTGGACAAAATTATTACTTCGGTGGCGGATATAGTGTTGGAAATGACCCAACTTCTATTGGTGAGATAGGTGGATCTATGCAATATGGTAGTTCTCCAAGTTATATACCAAATCCAAATGTCAAATGGGAGGAATCAATTCAAACAGACATAGGAGTAGAAGCTAGATTTCTTAACCATAGATTAACTGTTGGTTTTGACTACTTTATTAAAAAGACAAATGACATGCTGATGTACCAACCCATCCCATCCTATGTAGGATTAAGTGCACCAATAGCTAACGTAGGTGATATGGAAAATAAAGGAGTTGAAATAGAGTTAGGTTGGAAAAGTTCGGTAGGAGATTTCAATTACTTTGTTTCAGCAAATGCATCATACCTCAAAAACAAACTAATAAATCTTGGTAATGAAACTGGGGAACAAATCTATGAAGATGCAGGTGCTTCAGGTGTAGGTAGCTATGTTAAAGGTAAAAATGGAGAAGTTTTTCCTTTCTTCTATGGTTTTAAAACTGACGGTTTGTTTCAAACTCAAGAGGAAATTGACAATTATACTAATGATATTGGAGAGAGGCTTCAGCCAGCTGCACGTCCAGGTGATGTTAAGTTCATTGATTTAAATGGTGATGGTGTGATAAGCGATGATGACAAAACAAAAATTGGAAAGGGAGCACCAGATTGGACATATGGAATTACTTTAGGAGCTGACTGGAAGGGAATAGACGTAAATATGTTTTTCCAAGGAACAATAGGTAATGACATATTTGATTTTGCTCAACGAGGTGATATACCAGCAGCAAATCGCCCCGCATGGATTTTAGATAGATGGCATGGGGAAGGAACCTCTAATACTATTCCTAGAATGACTTCTTCTAATCCAAACAGTAATTGGCGCTCATCAGATCTATACATTAAAGATGGATCATTTGTACGCCTCAAATCAGCACAAATAGGATACACATTGCCTAGGCAGTTGTCTAACAAAATATCTATACAAAGATTAAGAGTGTTTATTTCAGCTGACAATCTTCTCACGTTTACAAAATATGATGGATTTGACCCAGAAATAGCATCTGGCGGATATACTACTATTGGAATAGATAGGGGTATATATCCACAAGCAAGAACAGTTTCATTAGGAGCTAATATTTCATTCTAAAAACAGTAGATTATTATGAGAAAGTATATAAATTTATTACTAACAGTTGTTTTTATAACAGGATATATATCTTGCAGTGACAACTTTTTGACAAATTCAACCACCGATAGACAAGCAGCAGGTGAGCCTGCCACTGAAGGGGCCATTCTATCAAATCTGGCATCAGTCTATCAAATATTACTTTTTGATAGCTATGCGAATAACAATTATAATAGTATTGTATTAATGTCTGACTTAAGATCAGACGACATATACAAAGGTGGGGGTGATGCTGGTGATCAGCGACAACTTTATCTCCTATCACTTTTCACAACTACTCCTCAGGAAAATATCACAGGATTATGGAGCATTTACTTTTCTGGAATATCAAGAGCAAACAATGCTATAGATGCATGTGAAAACGCTATTGGATTCGATACAAAAGAAGAAATTAGGAGATTAAATAGGTACAAAGCGGAAGCTCATTTCTTAAGAGCATTTTACACACACTGGTTATGGAAATTCTGGGGTAATATTCCATACTTTGAGTCGTTACTTACGGAGTCTCCTTATATGGCACCTCAACTTACAGCTGATGAGATATATGCTAAAATTATGGATGACCTTGATTATGCACTTGGCAAAGACGATGATGGCAATGACTTACTACCAATGAAAGAATCTCAGTCTGATTTAGGAAGAGTTAATAAAGCAGCTGCTATAATGCTAAAGTCGAGAGTTGTACTATACCAAAATGACAAAAGTCGCTTTTCAGAAGTAACAGCTAGTCTAGCTGAAATTATTAATAGCAAGAGCTATAGCTTATTTCCAAATTTCGAACAATTATGGATTGATGAAAACGAATTTAACGAAGAATCCATTTTCGAAGTAAATCATTTACCAGAAGGTAAAACTTGGAGTAGTGGTTGGCAAGGATATGGAACCAATCTTCCCGCCTTTATTTCACCTAACGATCTCAACACTGGCAACAAGGTTGGAGACTTCAAAGGCGGCTGGGGTTTTGGACCTGTAAGACATGAAGCATGGGACATATTTGAAAATGGCGACTCAAGGCGAGAGGGTTCTATAAATAAATGGGAAGAAGATCAGTACACCCCAAGATTTCAAGATACAGGTCTCTTCCAAGCAAAATACGCTGCTCGTGTTGGATACAATCCACAAGGAGATACCGACTTAAACTATTGCAACAATCTACGCGTTTTTAGATTTGCAGAGACCTTGCTAACTTATGCCGAAATGATAGTAATGCACGGGCAAAGTCCAGTTGGTGGAGTTTCAGCTCAAGAGTGTATTGATATGGTAAGAGAAAGAGCATTTGGAGAACCATCATCTATTGAAGCAACTTCTCAAAATATAAAACTAGAACGTAGACGAGAATTTATAGGAGAAGGATTACGTTTTTGGGATATTGTTCGCTGGGGTGATACAGAATTACTAACGGAGAATAATATTGAATATAACAGTATTCGAACATGGACTAGTGATTACAAATATCTTCCTATTCCACAATCGGAGATAGACAAAACTGCTGGAACAGAATTTGAATTGAAACAAAATCCAGGATATAATTAACAATTAGCAACATGAAAACTAGAACTAAACATATATATTGGGCTTTATTATTTGCATTTATAGTTGCTGCATGTAGCCCTCAAGAGTTTGACAAATATGCCCTTGACAGCAACATACCCTTTATAACTGATGAGCAAGTTAGCTTTGAATACTCTGCCTCACAAAGCAGTGATAATCAGATAAATTTCACAAATACAACTCAATTACCCCAGAATGGGGTATATACTATTAGATGGGATTTGGGTAATGGAGCTACTAGCAATAAAAACTCTACTACTGGTCTTTACCCTTTTGCTGGTGAATACACAGTTACTCTATCAATTTATAGTTCAAATGGAGCAGTAGCAAATAAGAGCATTGTTGTTTCACTTCCAAATAATGACTTTAGCCTAGTCGACACACCTGTTTATAAAAATCTAACAGGTGGGGCAGACAACACACAGGGGAAAGTATGGATGTTAGATCAATATAATAATTTTGCTAAAGAGGTTGCCTCCGCTACTGGCTACAATATATCGGGCCATATGGGTCTTGGACCACAAGGGTCAAGAGGTCAAGAATGGTGGGGGGCAGCACCTATGGATAAAGGCGATTGGGAAATATATACAAACAAATTCACTTTTATACAAGATGGCGTAAAGCTTAATATTGAAAAAGAAGGGGATGAAGGCTATGGAAGAAACGCCAATTCAGCAAGTAAGGGTGGTTTTAATGTTATATCTGTAGATGGGGATGATGCAATTTTCAAATATAGTGGAGGTAATTATACATTCTCAATTGATGAATCTGGAGAAAATCCCATACTTACAGTTTCAGGTAATGGATTTCTAGGATATTATTGTGGAAGCCAAGACTATGAAATAATTTATCAAACAGAAAGTGTCATGGCCTTACGTGTTGACAACACTGATGAAGCTCAAGACTGGGTTTTTGTTTATTGCATTGAAGAATTAAATAAAGAGGCAGAATTACCTCCTAAAACTCCTAAAGCTATTCCCCTTATTGAGACATTTGAATCTTCAGAAACATTAAATTTAGTGCAAGAAGATATGGGAGATGTAAGTAGAGTAACTGATAATCCTGCTCCCCTACCAATAAATACATCAGACAAAGTCTTTCGCTATTGGAAATCAAACGGATTTTACAGTAATCTTTCATATACAGCTACAGACTATAAGTTTGACTTAACAACGCAAA
This sequence comes from uncultured Paludibacter sp., assembly GCA_964455235.1. GTDB lineage: Bacteria > Bacteroidota > Bacteroidia > Bacteroidales > Paludibacteraceae > Paludibacter. Next base: position 4,142 of record CAYVWK010000062.1, on the reverse strand, counting down.
ACAAAATCAGAGTTAAGGTTTATATACCTTCTTATAACGATTATGATAGCGAAAATAGTGGAGAGGATTGGATCACAGAAAGAAGACTTCGACCTCAATTAGCCATAAAGCTTCAAGATAGTGAGCATGGAAGTCCTTGGGAGACACAAACTGAAATAATAAAATCTGATTTAGAGAAAGATAAATGGATAGAGTTAGAATTTGATTTCAGTGAAGCTAGTAATCGTATAGATTATGATCGAATAATCATTCAGTTTGGAGGAGAAGGTCATGGTGGATCAGGCTTCTTTTTCCTTGATGATTTAGAGTTTGATGAATAAAAAAACAAAAAATATGGTAGCCACTATTAAGTAGTGGCTACCATAAAAAACAAACAAGGATGAAGAAAGTGAATGTCATTTTAACAACAATATTATTATTAGCAGTTTCTTGTGGTGAGAAAAACACACAGACTGATTTTAGGCCAGATAATGATAAAGAGATTAATTGGTCTTTCTCAGATTCCAATTTGCAATTCTCATCAAAAAGTGAGACACAAAAGATTGTGGTAACGGCAAACGGAGAATGGACGGTTGAGTCAGATCAGTTATGGTGTAGCACATCGCCAAATAATGGCTTTAATGGTGAAACAAGTTTATCTATTACAGTACTCTCAAACCCATTAGAAGAAGCCAGGACCGCTAATATCAAGTTTGTTTCAAGAAATCATGAGGCCCTTTTGTCAGTTACTCAAGATGCCACTACTATTGAATCATATGTACCAGAAGGATATAAACAGGTATGGAGTGATGAATTCAATGATGAAAGATTAGAAAACGGGATGCCAACTTTGCCAGACAATAACAAATGGTGGTACGAAACAGCAGAACCAGGATGGGTAAATAATGAATTACAGAAATATGTTGCAGGAGTATTTAAAAATGATACCGTATCACAAATCTATGATGGCACATTAAAAATAATTGCAAAGCAACATGACAACAACATTATATCAGCTAGAATAAATACAATAGATAGCTGGACCTACGGGTATTTTGAGGCACGATTAAAAGTTCCTGGAGGTAAGGGCACTTGGCCTGCATTCTGGATGATGCCTGCAAATTTCACTTCATGGCCAGATGATGGAGAAATAGATATTATGGAGTATGTAGGTTATAGGCCAAACATAGTTCAATCATCTATTCACACAAAGAAATATAATCATGTTCTACAGACTGAAAAAACTGCGACTAAAACAATTGAGGAAGCTGAAACAGAATTTCACATATATGCATTAGAGTGGACAGCTGATTTCATAAAGGGTTTCGTTGACGGTGAAGAGTACTTCAGATTTGATAATGATAAAAAAGGAGACAAAGATACTTGGCCTTTTGATGAACCCTTCTATCTGAAATTAAACCTTGCTTGGGGAGGTGACTGGGGAGGCTCACAAGGAGTAGACAATTCAAAGCTACCAGCAACATATGAAATAGACTATATAAGAGTATACCAAAAAGACTAGATGTATGAAGATTTTAAGATTATTATTAATAGTAACAATATTAATTCAACCAATTTGTAGCAAAGCTAATCAAAAGGATAATCCACAAGCTATCAAAAATATTGAAAATAGGATAGATAGTATAATATCCAAAATGTCGTTAGAAGAAAAGGTTGGACAAATGGCTCAATTTACATTAGATGTTATAGCAAGTGGAGGAAACCTATTTTCAAGTGATGAGCCATTAGAAATAGATTCAGATATGCTTGACGTGGTAATCGGAAAGTATAAGGTTGGATCAATATTAAACACAAGTAATAACAGAGCAAGAACACCTGAGGTTTGGGCTAAAGTTATCAAAACAATACAAGAGCGATCTATCAAAGAAACTGGTATTCCAATCTTATACGGTATCGATTCAAATCACGGTACAACATACACTGATGGAGGAACCTTTTTTCCTCAAGCAATCGGAATGGCCGCAACATTTAATGAAACTTTAATGGAAAAAGGAGCAAGTATTTCGGCATATGAAACACGTGCAAGTAATATTCCATGGACATTTAATCCAACGATGGATTTAGGCAGGGATGCCAGATGGTCACGTCAGTGGGAAAGTTTTGGCGAAGACGCATATTTAAATGCTAGAATGGGAGTTGCATCGGTTAAGGGTTTCCAAGGGGAAGACTTCAATCAAATAGGAGAAAATCACATAGCCGCATGTATAAAGCATTACATGGGTTATGGAGTACCAATATCAGGGAAAGACAGGACACCTGCAGTAATCTCAGAAAGTGACTTAAGAGAAAAATATTTCGAACCATTCCGAGCAACCATACAAGAGACGCATGCTTTGTCTCTGATGGTAAACTCTGGAATTATAAATGGTATATCAACTCACGCGGACTATCGATTACTTACTGAGTGGGTCAAAGAGGATCTCAATTTTGACGGAGTAATTGTTACTGATTGGGCCGATATTCAAAATCTACTTACACGAGACCACATAGCTCACGATTATAAAGAGGCAATTAAAATAGGGATAAACGCTGGAATTGATATGGTAATGGAACCCTACAATCTGGATTTTTGTCCTACTCTAATTGACCTTGTTAAATCTGGAGAGGTACCTCAAAGTAGAATCGATGATGCAGTACGAAGAGTACTTAGGATGAAATTAAGATTGGGGCTATTTGAGCGTCCATTTTGGTCCCCTACCGAATATCCTCTTTTTGGTAGCGAACAACATGCAGAAACCGCAAAGGAAGCTTCAAGAGAATCCATAACATTATTAAAAAACGAGGATAATATTCTACCTATTCAAAATGGAGCTAAAATACTAATAGCTGGTCCTAACGCAAACTCAATGAGAACTTTAAATGGAGGTTGGTCATATTCTTGGCAAGGAGAAAAAACTGAAGAGTTTGCCGATAGCTATAATACAATACTAGAAGCTATACAAAACAAGTTTGGAAAAGAAAATGTAATATACGAACCCGGTGTAACTTACAATATGGAAGGAGAGTACTTTGAAGAAAACTCTCCCGAAATAAATAGAGCCGTTGCAGCTGCAAGTAATGTAGACTACATCATCTTATGTATAGGTGAGAATAGCTATTGTGAGACACCAGGTAATTTAAATGAGCTTTCTCTTTCTGATAACCAAACAGCGCTAGCCTTAGAGTTACAAAAGACAAATAAGCCTCTAATTATTATATTAAATGAAGGCAGACCACGATTAATAAGAAAAATTGAACCCAAATCAAAGGCAATAATTCAAAGTTATTTACCTGGCAACTATGGTGGTGATGCGATTGCAGACATAATTAGTGGCGACACTAATCCTAGCGGCAAACTACCATATACATATCCAAAATACGAACAAGGCTTAATAACTTATGATCACAAACCGAGTGAAAATATTGAGGGCAAGATGGAAGGGGCTTATGATTATGGTGCACAAACTACTATTCAATACCCATTTGGATATGGCTTAAGTTATACAACTTTTGAATATTCAAACCTGACTGTAGATAAAAAAATATTTTCATCGAATGACACAATCAATATTACGATTGATATAAAAAATACAGGAGATTTAATGGGAAAAGAGTCAGTTCTTTTATTTAGTAGTGATCTTGTAGCATCATTTTCTCCCGACGTAAGGAGATTAAGGGCATTTAAGAAAATAACACTACAACCAAACGAAATAAAGGAAGTAGATTTCAAGTTAGCTGCATCTGATCTTGCATTCGTAAATGCAAATGGAAAATGGACACTTGAAGAAGGAGATTTCATGCTTCAAATAGGAGATCAATCAACACTAATTAAATGTAACGAAACAAAAATTTGGAGTACTCCCACTAAATAAAGACTCGTAAGTATGACTAGTCTTAAATAAAGAAATGCTCTGTCAATTATAAAATCTGACAGAGCATTTATATTTATATTTTATAAGAATCTTATTCCATATCCCTACGTGATCCCGATCCACTTCTATTATCACCGCCAGTTCTTGGTCTTCTACTTCTGAACTCGCGAGGCTTTTTATCTCCATCAAAAGGACGGTCTCTTCTGGTTCTATCCTTATCGAAAGGACGATTCGACGAGCGGTCGCGATCAAACGACCTTCTATCACCCTCTCTTGGTTTATTAAATTCAC
>CAYVWK010000061.1:0-12445 GCA_964455235.1 uncultured Paludibacter sp. | reverse complement strand
CCCATACCTGCACGTGCCCACACATTCCATCTTGGGATTCTTACTGCTGTAACTAAATTGAGTAAATCGATAGCAATGTAGTTGAAAGTGAAGATGTTACCTGATTGAAACTTTTCGTTATTATCCTCTTGATTAAACATCATAACACCGAAAGTCATCCCGACTGATAAGAGCGGATGAATATTGTACTCCATACTTACATCCAGATTTGGGCTTGTCAAAATACCAGATAAATTGTAATCAGGTTTGATGTCGCTATCCAAACGGTTAAGTCCTACATTACCAATAATAGAAAATCCACCACTGGATGCTAATACATCAAATAGATCATCTGCATACGACAGCGTTGTGGTACCAACAACAAGGAGTATAAATAAAATCTTTTTCATTTTTCTATAAATATTGTGTGATTTCGGGAATAGTTCCGAAGTTTAATAGATAACAAATTTTAAAAACATTGCAAATTAAATAAAAAAATCACAATAAAACCCTATCCTTGACTAAAAACTTTCAGTTTAAAGACTTTTATCGGGTGATTTCCACCTTTTTAGTCGGATCTAGGGTCGTATTTCGGATTTCGAGCTCTGAAACTACTTGATTGGCTAAACCTAAAAATGCCATTCCTGAAATGCTGTCTTCATCCATCGCAACGGGGCGACCAGCATCTCCGCCTTCACGTATGCTTTGCACAATGGGTATTTGTCCTAATAAAGGTATTCCTAGCTCTTCCGCTAATCTCTTTCCCCCTTCTTTTCCGAAGATATAGTATTTATTATCAGGAAGTTCGGCTGGCGTAAACCAAGCCATGTTTTCAACTAAACCTAAAACAGGTACATTCACATGCTCGCCCGTAAACATGCTTACTCCCTTTCTCGCATCTGCCAAAGCCACATCCTGCGGGGTAGTCACCACCACCGCTCCTGTTATGCCCATGGTCTGCACTAAAGTCAAATGTATATCACCTGTTCCTGGAGGTAAATCCATCACAAAATAATCCAATTCACCCCAACTTACATCCGTAATCAGCTGCTTCAGCGCGTTGCTCGCCATCGCTCCACGCCATACTAAAGCATCAGCAGGGTTTACGAAAAAGCCTATGGATAACAGCTTAATGCCGTGTTTCTCAATCGGTAATACCAACTGGCGACCGTTAATTTCCTCTACCATCGGGCGCGCATCTTCTACTCCAAACATCTTAGGAATAGACGGCCCGTGTATATCTGCATCTAACAAACCAACTTTATAACCTAACTTGGCTAAAGCTATAGCTAAATTGGATGATACCGTAGATTTTCCTACTCCTCCCTTGCCTGAAAATACAGCTATGATATTCTTTACACCTGGAAGTATGGGCTTCTCTTTAGGTTTTTCTACTTCTTTGGTTACTGCCGTGATATTACCTTTAATCTCCACATCTTCACCTATATAGGTGGTAATAGCCGACTCAGCAGCTTTCACTACCGACTTCACAAATGGGTCGTTGGGCTTCTCGAAAACGATGGAGAAACTGACTTTTTTGCCATCAATACGAATGTCATCTTTGACCATATTCAAAGTGACTATGTCTTTCCCTGAACCTGGATAACGCACATGTACAAGGGCTTCTAATACTAATTTGGGATAAATTGCCATATCTATTTTGTTCTTTTTACGATTCTATTTTATATTGTTGATTGTCTGATTACGACCAAAACTACGATAACTGTCTTTTTCAATTTCTATATCGGGCTCGATAAAATGCTCTTTTTTCGATAAGTAAAAACGGATATATTTAATACTTAAACCCCTATCTAGCCATTGTTGTTCATAAAAAGTTTTGATGCCCAAAATCGGGTCGTCTTTTACTGTTGCATATAAATCATCCGTAATAGTATCTATCTGATAATCATTGTTTTCTATCATCTCCTTGGTATAGGTAAACATAAAATTGCTATCCGTTTTTAAATGGATGATGCCGTTTTCTTTAACAAATTGCTGATAGATTTTCATAAAGTTAGTAGCTGTCAAGCGTTTGGTTGTCTTTTTCATCTGTGGATCAGGGAAGGTAAGCCAAATTTCATCTACTTCATCTTGTTCAAAAAAATGATGTATCATCTCAATATTGGTGCGTATAAATGCCACATTCTGCATCCCTTTCTCCAAAGATGCTTTTGCACCTGTCCACATTCTCGCTCCTTTGATATCCACTCCTATAAAGTTTTTCTGAGGATATAATGCCGCTAAACCAACCGTATATTCGCCTTTACCACAGCCTAATTCAAGCACAATGGGATGGTCGTTTTTAAATACTTCCCGATGCCATTTACCTTTGTGCTCAAATCCACTGCCTGCCAGTATTTCGTTGGATGAAAGCTGAAATACATGTGGAAAACCTTCCATTTCGGCGAATTTTGCTAACTTATTTTTTGCCATGATAATCTAACTTAAAACCGACTGCGTGCACTCCTGTTAATGTTTCTGTGCGCATGCCATGTCGGATACGATATTGATAATCACCTTTTTGTGAGAATTTATAGGCTGTTCGGTAACTAATTGGTAATGTCATAATCGACCCCACACTGGATGATTTCCACTTGCCGTAATCATCGGCAACCTCAAACCCAATTGTATCACTGGTTATACGGTTATCTGGAGCAATTCTATCAATAAAAAACCAACCATTGCTAAATGGATAGGAGCTGCTATGTCGCAAATAAAAGTCTATATCGTATTCAGTATCAATGTCTTGTATGTTGATGTGAAAGCTGCAAGTGTCTGTACTTTCCCACATTTCATTTTTCATAGAAATATATTCATGTGAAAGGGGTTTGGTTGTACAACTCTCCAAAGAAATAACAAGGAGACTGAGTAAAACGAATCTTGTTAACCAGTTAATTTGCATTGAATTATGACTTATTTTGCTCATTATTTCTCCTGTTTTTATTCGGATTTCTTCGCTTGTTTGGCCTCTTCTTTTTAGTTTTAGAATCGAAACGCGTGATGCTATCTTCGCCAACTACATTATTATAGTCAATTTGTTTTTCTTGTTGAATTTGGTCGTCTAAAGCGTCTGGCTTGATACCTTTTTTATTCAAAGCAATTACCTCTTTAGCTCTTTCTGCACTGATAGTGATGAGGTTAGCTGCAAAATGCTTTTCTGTTGAATAGCTTATCTCGCCTTTGAAAGTATCGGTCTTGAAATGATAGAACGTATTATCGAAAGTCTCCAATGCTATTTCCCTTGATGGAAGATCTTTTATCGCATCATGGTAGGCATCTAACTCGTAGTTGAGACAGCATTTGAGTTTACCGCATTGCCCAGCCAGCTTCTGTGGATTCATCGATATATCTTGCACCCGCGCAGAAGTGGTCGAAACCGAGCTGAAATTTGTCATCCAGCCTGAGCAGCACAGCTCTCTACCGCACGGACCAATACCGCCTATGCGCCCTGCCTCCTGACGCGCCCCAATCTGCTTCATCTCAATCCGCACCCTAAAAGTATCTGCTAACACCTTGATTAGCTGGCGGAAATCCACACGCCCATCAGCAATATAATAGAAAATAGCCTTATTGCCATCACCTTGATACTCAACGTCGCCTATCTTCATCTCTAATTTTAAGCTTTCAGATATCTGACGAGCCTTTATCATGGTCTCCTGCTCCTTCGCTTTCGCATCGTTATATCGCTCAATATCAGCTTCTTTTGCCTTTCTAAATATGCGCTTTATCTCAAATTTTTCAGGGTCGATATTGTTTTTATTCATCTGAAGTAAAACCAACCTTCCCGTCAAAGTCACCTCGCCAATATCATGTCCCGGCGATGCTTCTACTGCCACTACATCCCCCTTTTCTAAAGGAATCTGCGTATCATTATTGAAATAGCCTTTGCGTGTATTTTTAAACTGTACTTCCACAAAATCTGTATCTTTCAACGACTCGGGAAGGTCGCTTAGCCAATCGAAAACGCTAAGCTTTTGATGTGTATTGCGATTGCAACCTTTTTGCGTCATTCCGCAGGTATGACAATCTTTGTATGTATGGTCCATAAATTAACTTTTTAAGAGCATAATGATTTTCAACACTAAATCGAAAAAAACCATTCTTGCATTCACGTTTTGTTCTATATGTCGTTCGGCCAGAGCAAATTCCATCATCAATCCTTCTACATTTCTTTCATGTATAAAAGGAGAAAAATTGGATGAAAACCCATGTTCCTCTTGGCTCAAATAATTTAAGTCTGCTTGTTTGATATTCAAAATATAATTTTCTCGCAACATGTTTTGCGCATATTGCATAAATGCTTTCTGCCGCTCGCGTCCCATGGAGGCCTGCGCCATTTCATCTGACCATTTGCGTAGCGATTTCAAGGCTGCATAATCACGCTTATTACCTACTTGCCACGCCCATCGCATCACTTGCATAAAACGACCGAAATTCTGCTGCCGCTCATCATTTTCTTTGAGTAGATTCAAAGCTTTCAAATAACTGCCATTGGCTATGCGTGCAATATGGTCAATATCGTGCTTTTCCCTGTCGTACACAGCATTTAATTCCAGTGCTGCTTTGATTTCTTCCGTAGCCAATTGCGGAATATTTAGGTGTTGTGTACGTGATAAAATCGTGGTGATAATTTCTTCTGGTTTGTTGGCAATAAGAAGAAATACGGTTTTCTCAGGCGGTTCTTCCAAAATTTTCAGCAGCTTATTGGCACAGACATCATTCATCTTTTCTGCTAGCCAGATAATCATCACCTTATATTCTGATTCATAGGTCTTTAAGCTGAGTTTACGGATGATTTCTGAACTTTCATTCGCATAAATCATCCCTTGCTTAGCTTCTCCTGAAATACGCATAAACCATTGGTCTACACCGAAATACGCACTATCGATAAAACTTTCTCTGAATTGAGAGAGGTAATCATCACAGACTTCATTCGTGTTTTTTTTGATGATGGGGAATACGAAATGTAAGTCAGGATGTGCTAACTTATTGTATTTCACGCAAGAAGGACATTTTCCGCAGGAATCATCTTCACCTCTATTCGTGCAGCAAATGTATTGTGCATACGCAATAGCTAAGGCTAATTTACCAACACCCTCCTGACCGCGAAACAACTGTGCGTGCGGTATCCGCCCATCTTGAACTGTGCGGATAAGCTTGCTTTTAGTGGCTTCTTGGCCAATGATTTCTGAAAATAACATAAGGGTATGATAAATAATCGGCAAATTTAAAGATAATATTCCATAGTGGAAAATAGTTTTCATGCAATTTAATAGGATGTTTTACGTTAATTGTACGCATATTTTTGCTATTTTTGTGCGAATTTAAAAATTTTGAAACATGATAAATTTAGAACCTAAAGTGTTGTGGCACTATTTCCATCAGATTACGCAAATTCCGAGACCCTCCAAAAAAGAAGAGAAAATTCTAGCTTTTTTGATTGCTTTTGCACAAAAACATCAACTACAATATAAACAAGATGATACAGGTAACCTCCTGATTTGCAAGTCTGCAACAGCTGGTTATGAGGATAAAACCACGCTAATTCTACAAGCTCACGTGGATATGGTCTGCGAGAAAAATGCCGATGTGGAGCATGATTTCGATACCGACCCTATTCAGGCTTATATTGATGGGGATTGGGTGAAGGCGAAAGGCACAACCCTCGGAGCAGATAATGGTATAGGCGTGGCAATGATGATGGCTATTTTAGCTGCTGATGATATACCACATCCTGCTTTGGAGTGCTTGTTTACTGTGGATGAAGAGACTGGTTTGGGTGGTGCGTATGGACTTAGCAATGAGATGTTAACAGGTTCTACGCTGATTAATTTGGATTCGGAAGATGATGGCGAAGTGTTTATCGGCTGTGCAGGTGGAATAGGCACAAAAGCTTATCTGCATTACGAAACAGAACCCACGCCCAAAGGCTTTTTCGGTTTTAAAGTAGCGGTGACTGGCTTAACGGGCGGTCATTCGGGCGGTGATATTCATCTCGGTTTGGCAAATGCGATTAAGGTGCTGAACAGATACCTCTGGCAGGTGAACCAAAAGCTGGACTTACGCCTTTTCGCGCTGCAAGGCGGTAATTTGCACAATGCTATTCCGCGCGAGGCATCGGCTTGGGTAGCGGTGCCGCAAGGCGATAAAGAAACTACTCGTGTTATCCTGAACATCTTCGCAGCAACCATAGAAGAGGAATACAAAGGCATAGAGCCTAATTTCAAAATTAGCTTGGAGTCGGATGAGGTAGGGGAGAGTTGCTTGAAAAAAGCTGATTCTGACCGACTTATCAACTTATTATATGCTTTGCCACATGGCGTGATGGCGATGAGTCGTGATATGCCTGGCTTAGTCGAGACTTCCACCAATTTAGCATCTGTGAAAATGATGCAAGATGCTCGTATAGAGATAAATAGCAGTCAGCGCAGCTCGGTGGAATCTGCTAAATTGGACTTAGCAGCACGCATGAAAGCTATCGGAACTTTAGCTGGAGCAGAGGTCGTACAATCAGACGGATATCCAGGTTGGAAGCCTAATCTCAACTCGGCTATTTTGGAGAATGCAAAGAAATCTTATGCGAAACTCTTCGGTGAAGAGCCTAAAATGAAAGCGATACATGCAGGTTTGGAGTGCGGACTCTTCCTCGAAAAATACCCGCATTTAGACATGATTTCTATGGGACCGCAAATGTATGGCGTACACTCTCCCGATGAACGTATGAGTATTTCATCAGCCCAAAAATCGTGGAAATGGCTGCTGGAAATCCTGAAATCATATTAAACCTTCATTAAAAATATGAATAAAAAGAGAAAAATTATCAACGATCCGGTGTTTGGTTTTATCAATATACCGGATGGTTTGCTTTACGAAATAATTCAACACCCTTATTTTCAGAGACTTAGCCGCATTAAGCAGCTGGGTTTGTCGTCCTACGTGTATCCAGGCGCACAACATACCCGTTTGCAACATTCTTTAGGTGCTATGCATCTGATGGGGGAAGCAATAAATCAGCTTAGAGTAGCTGGTCACGAGGTTTCTTTTGAGGAAGAAGAAGCTGCAAAGGCATCCATCCTGCTACATGATGTGGGACACGGGCCTTTTTCTCATGCTTTAGAGCATAGTTTAGTGCGAGGCGTTAATCACGAAGAGCTGTCTCTTCTAATCATGGAAAAGATGAATGAGGAGTTTGGTGGCCGCTTAGAAATGGCGATTGCTATCTTCAAAAACCAATACCCCAAAATGTTCTTGCATCAATTGGTTTCGAGTCAGTTAGATATGGATAGATTGGATTACTTGAGCCGCGATAGCTTTTTTTGCGGAGTGAGTGAAGGTATCATAGGAGCATCCCGTATCATCAAGATGTTGAACTTATATGATGGGAAATTGGTTGTTGAGATAAAGGGAATCTATTCTATTGAGAAATTTTTGGTGGCGCGCCGCCTGATGTATTGGCAGGTATATCTGCATAAAACATCCATAGCAGCCGAGAAAATGTTGGTGAATATCCTCAAACGAGCAAAAGAATTAGCATCAGAAGGCGTAGAATTATTTGCTGCTCCATCTTTGGCATATTTTCTTTATAATCAAGTTGATATCAGTGATTTTAAGCAGGATGATAGTGTGTTTCATCATTTTATCAATTTAGATGACTCTGATTTCTTCTCAGCCTTTAAAGTTTGGGCAACACATGAAGATACGGTACTTGCCTTATTGTGCAAGTCCTTCATCAATAGAAAATTATTTAAAGTGAAAATGGATGGGATTATAGATGCAGAGACAGAGGCTTTGCTGGATAAGTATATGCGCCACTTTAATATTAGTAGAAAAGAAGCTCATAGTCTAATGGGGGATGAGGTGGTTAGCACAGACACCTATTCGCCTAAGGATGATAGCATTAATATACTGATGAAAGATGGTAGTGTGAGAGATATTGCTGATGCTTCGGATATGTTGAATATACAAGTTCTGACAAAAAAGGTGGAGAAACACTTTTTTTGTTATTTAAAAATAGATGAATAAAGCGAGTTTAAATTGTGATTACAATGCAGATACATTGTAAATACATGGAAAAATCGCCCATAATGTCGAAATTCTTTATTAATTTTGTGCCCAAATTTTTGATATGATTTATACAGCAGGACAAATAGCTGAGTTTTTAAAGGGAGAAGTTGAAGGTAACCCTGATGTTCAGGTGCATTCATTCTCTAAGATAGAGGAAGGAAAGCCTGGTACGCTTAGCTTTTTAGCCAATCCTAAATACACCCATTATATTTATGAAAGCCAATCTGATGTGGTGTTGGTCAATAAAGATTTTGTAGCAGAAAAACCCATACAGGCTACCTTGATACGAGTTGAAAATGCGTATGAAGCTTTAGCTGTACTGATGAATTTGGTGGAAAAAGCCAAGGTACGTCCGACAGGTTTTTCAAGTTTAGCTCAAATTGACTCATCAGCCGTGATAGGCAAAGAGGCATATATAGCTGCTTTTGTACAGATATCTTCTGGTGTGGTGATAGGTGATATGGTGACAATTCACGGGAGTGTGAATATCGCCAAAAACTGCCAAATAGGTAATAAAGTGCTGATATATCCAGGCGTGAGTCTGTATGAAGGCACGGTGGTAGGTGATAATTGCATCATCCACGCTAATGCAGTTATAGGTTCAGATGGATTTGGTTTTGCTCCTGATGAAAATGGTGTATATCAGAAAATCCCTCAAATGGGTAATGTAATTTTGGAAGATGATGTGGAAATAGGTGCTAATACAACTATTGATAGGGCAACTATGGGAAGTACCATCATCAAACAGGGGGTTAAAATAGATAATTTAGTGCAGATAGCGCATAATGTTGAGGTAGGTGAAGATACAGTCATAGCTTCGCAAACAGGCATTGCTGGTTCAACTAAGGTTGGCAAGCGTGTGATGTTTGGCGGTCAGGTTGGTATTTCAGGACATATTCAGATTCCTGATGATACTAAATTTGGAGCGAAAGCAGGTCTCGCGAATAGTATCAAAGAACCTGGACAGATATATTCGGGTTATCCAGCAGTACCTATCAATACGTTTAGGCGTTCTTATGTGGTGAATAAAAATTTGCCTGAGCTGCATAGAACAATCATTGATTTAAAGAAAAGATTAGAGGAATTGGAAAAGTTGGTTGAAATTAAATCTTAATATTCCTGATTATTAGAAAGTATGAAACAAAAAACAATCGGGAATACATTTGCTATAGAAGGAATAGCCCTACATACAGGTTTGAATATTAAGTTGGTAGCTAAGCCTGCACCCGTAAACCACGGGATAAAAATTAGGCGTACCGACATAGAGGGGCTACCCGAGATTGATGCTATAGCAGATAATGTAGGTGATACAGTGCGTGGTACCGTCTTGCGTAATGCACATTTTCAAGTAAGCACTATCGAACATGCAATGGCTGCTTTTTATGCGGCTGGTGTTGATAATTGCTTGTTTGAAGTAGATGGACCCGAATTTCCTATTTTGGATGGTAGTGCTCGTTTTTACAGAGACAAGCTTATAGAAGTTGGAATTGTAGAGCAAGAAGCTGCAAAAGATTATTTAGTGATAGAAAAGGAACTGGAATTAAGTATCAAAACGGGGTCTACTATCAAGGCATATCCTGCAGAGAAGTTCGAGTTGGAGGTGTTGATTGGTTTTGATTCGCCTGTGTTGCGAGAGCAAATGGCAGTTTTAGAGGATATAGCTGATTTTAATGAGCAAACAGCAACGGCACGTACCTTTGTGTTTGTGCGCGAAATTGAGCCACTTCTGAATATGAACCTCATCAAAGGAGGTGATTTAAAAAATGCCATTGTGATTTACGATAAAATTATGTCGCAAGAAGCTATGGATAAGCTAACGGCGAAATTACATAAGCATGATAAGGTAGATGCTTCTAAGCTTGGTTATCTGAATGGAGGAATCAAGTTTGAAAATGAGCCTGCCATGCACAAATTATTAGATTTAGTAGGAGATTTAGCCCTTGTGGGAAAGCCCATCAAAGGAAAAATAGTAGCCAAATATCCTGGACACAGGGTTAATACTGAGTTTGCTAAACTACTACGTGACACTTATTTAAGAGAAATAAAATGACGAAACATCCTATGTCCTACGTTCATCCAGAAGCAATCATTGGTGAAAACGTTGAAATTGGTCCTTTTGTGTATATTGATAAAGACGTTGAAATAGGCGATGGTTGCCAGTTGGCACCGAATGTAACTATTTTAGAAGGGACGAAAATAGGTAAAAACTGTAAAATCGCTTCTAATGCTGTGATTGGCGGTCTGCCACAAGATTTGAAATTCCGAGGCGAAAAAACCACTGTTATTATTGGTGATAATACCACTATCCGCGAGTGTGCAACGGTAAATCGTGGTACGGCAGCGAAGGGCGCAACCATAGTAGGCAGCAACTGTTTGTTGATGGCTTATACGCATGTGGCACATGATTGTATTTTAGGCGATTATGTGATTTTGGCAAATGCTACACAGCTTGCTGGCGAGGTAGAAGTAGATGATTTTGCTATTTTGGGTGGCGGTACTTTGGTACATCAGTTTTGCCGTATTGGTGCGCACAGCATGACGCAAGGTGGGTCTAAGGTTTCTAAAGATATTCCACCTTATGTAACAGCGGCACGTGAACCCCTCTCGTTTGTAGGTGTTAATGCTATTGGGCTGAAAAGAAGAGGCTTCACCAATGAGCAGATTGAGCAAATTCAGGAAGTATATCGCTATGTTTTTCAATCTAAATTGAACACAACCAATGCGATTGCTGCTGTGCTCGAAAATATGGAGTCATCAGCGGAAAGAGACGTGATTGTCGATTTTATCCAAGCATCTCCAAGAGGAATTATTAAGGGTTTTAATTAAGCTTAGGGTTAAACGCTTAACATATATACAAGTAAAACTAAGCAACACAAGCATTACAGAACATGTCAGAAAAGGAAATTAAAGTAGTTGAAGAGCCAAAGAAAAGTCTAAACTTTATTGAGGCTATGGTTGAGAAAGATTTGCGTGAAGGTCGTAATAACGGTCGTATTCAAACTCGTTTCCCGCCGGAGCCTAATGGTTATTTGCACATTGGTCATGCTAAAGCAATTTACATAGACTTTGGTGTTGCTGAAAAATACAATGGTATTTGCAACCTCCGTTTTGATGATACCAACCCTGTGAAAGAAGATGTAGAGTATGTTGACTCTATTTTAGAAGATATTAAATGGTTGGGTTTTAAGTGGGAGAATGTGTACTACGCCTCTGATTATTTCCAACAATTATGGGATTTAGCGGAGAAATTTATTTTAGATGGCAATGCTTATATTGATGAGCAGTCTGCAGAGGAAATAGCCAAGCAAAAAGGCTCACCAACTGTGGCTGGTACGCATAGTCCATTCCGTAATCGCCCTGCTGAAGAGAGTTTGGCTTTGTTCAGGAAGATGAACACGGGTGAGATTCCTGATGGAGCGATGGTACTTCGTGCTAAAATCGACATGGCATCGCCGAATATGCACATGCGCGACCCAATCATGTATCGCATCATCACCGAACACCCGCACCACCGCACAGGTACTGAGTGGAAAGCCTATCCTATGTACGACTTTGCACACGGGCAGGGTGACTATATCGAAGGAGTAACGCATTCCTTCTGTACACTTGAATTTGAAGTGCACCGTCCGCTCTACGATTGGTTTATCGATCAGTTTCAAGATAGTGATTATCGCCCCTATCAAACGGAATTTAACCGCTTGAACATCACCTATACTTTGATGAGCAAACGTAAATTGCACCAATTGGTGCAGGAAGGTTTGGTGAATGGTTGGGACGACCCTCGTATGCCTACACTAAGAGGCTTAAAAAGAAGAGGTTATACTCCAGAAGCTATTGGTAATTTTATCGATAAAATTGGCTATACCAAATACGATGGGATGAATGATGTGCTGTTGTTGGAGCATGCGGCACGCGAGACTTTGAATAAATCTGCTACACGTGTAAATGCTGTTTTAGACCCAATCAAACTCATCATTACAAATTATCCCGAAGGTCAAACGGAAGTATTGCATACTGAAAATAATCCAGAGGATGAAAGTGCAGGAATGCGTGAAATCCTGTTTTCAAGGGAGTTGTATATTGAGCGTGATGATTTTATGGAAGATGCACCTAAGAAATTCTTTAGGATGACACCTGGTCGTGAAGTGCGTTTGAAAAGTGCTTATATCGTGATGTGTACAGGCGTTAAAAAGGATGCTGATGGTAATATTGTGGAGATATATGCAGAATACGACCCTATGACCAAGAGCGGTATGCCTGATTCAGGACGTAAAGTGAAGGGTACATTACACTGGTTGTCAACACAAAATGCGGTGGAAGCAGAGGTGCGTTTGTACGATCGCCTATTCACTGTCGAAAATCCAGCTGGCGATGAGCGTGATTTCCACGAATTGATTAATCC
>CAYVWK010000060.1:4755-12541 GCA_964455235.1 uncultured Paludibacter sp. | reverse complement strand
GTCTTCTTCATTGTGTACGCTCCATTATAAGATATTTTTCCATAAAGCTATCAAGGGCGACTTTCCAGTCACGCATACTGTCTCCTATAGTTGCTCGCAGTCGACTATTGTCCAGTGCTGAATATGCAGGACGCTTAGCTGGCCTAGGAAACTCTGCAGTACTACAACCGTTTACGGAGACACTAAGGCCAGCAAGGGAGACAATCCTAGAAGCAAAGTCAAACCAGCTTACAGGTTCTCCATTACAGGTACAGTGAAAAACACCCTTCTCTGATGATGCTCCAAGCAACAGAAGCTGATACGCTAGGTCAACGGCACTGGTGGGGTTCCCCACTTGGTCGTTTACTACTGTAAGAGCTCCTTTCTCTCTAGCAAGTCGAAGCATAGTCTTTACGAAGTTGTTACCCACATACCCATATAGCCAAGCTGTACGACAGACACAGCTGTTGGAAGAGTGAGAAAGAACAAACCCCTCACCTGCTAACTTGGTTCTACCATACGCTGTTTTGGGGGATGGCTCATCGCTTTCCACATAGGGACGGGTACCTGTTCCGGAGAAGACATAGTCTGTAGAAATATGCAAGAGGCGAGAACCATATTGTTCACAGGCAATGGCAAGATTCTTCGGCCCTATCGCATTTACAAGATAAGCAGCTTCCTCATCTATTTCACAGCCATCCACATTGGTCATGGCAGCGCAATTGAAAACCAATGAAGGCTTGTGTTGAGCAAAGAAAGAGAGTACCAATGAAAGATCAGTGATATCCAGTTCATCGACATCAACAGAAACAACATTGCTTTGGGCATAAAAAAGGGGAAGATCTCCCAGCTCGGATGTTCTTTCTCCCAATATTTTTGTCAATTCGTTGCCAAGTTGTCCACGGGACCCTGTAATGAGAATGTTCATACAACCATCCTAATAGTGTATCCTCTGTTCTGAAACCCTTTTCAAGTGTTCCCCATAGGGACTCTTGCCATACCGAGCAGCACTGGCAAGGAGTTCCTCTTTGCTTATCCATCCATTTCGGAAAGCTATCTCTTCGGGAGCTGATATCTTGATACCCTGTCTCTTTTCAATCATACGGACAAAGTCCGCTGCATCTACAAGACTATCCATGGTTCCTGTATCGAGCCAGGCAAAGCCTCGGCCAAGAAGCTGAACCTTCAGTGTGGAGTCTTCAAGGTAGAGCCTGTTCAAATCGGTTATTTCAAGTTCTCCACGAGCGGAAGGTTTTACTTGCTTTGCAAGAGAGATTACCCTATTGTCATAGAAATACAGACCTGTGATAGCATAATTACTTTTGGGATCCTTAGGTTTCTCCTCCACACTTACTACATTGCCAGAAGGATCAAACTCAACCACCCCAAACCTTTCAGGATCGGGAACAAAATAACCGAAGACTGTGGCCTTACCAGCTTCTGCATCAGAGACAGCTTGCCGCAACAAGGGAGAAAAACCATTACCATAGAAGATGTTGTCACCTAGCACCATTGCACAACAATCGTCTCCAATGAATTCCTCTCCCAAGAGGAAGGCTTGTGCCAAGCCATCTGGTGATGGCTGTACCTTATAGGAAAGAGAAATTCCAAACTGACTGCCATCACCTAAAAGATGTTCAAACCGAGGAGTGTCCTCAGGAGTGGAGATGATAAGGATATCCTTGATCCCGGCAAGCATGAGCGTAGAGAGAGGATAATAGATCATAGGCTTGTCATAGACAGGCAACAGCTGTTTGCTGGTTACCATGGTAAGGGGGTAGAGACGGGTACCGGCTCCCCCTGCTAAAATAATTCCTTTCATATAGACCTCCCAAAGTATTCTTCCCCATAAAATGGTATCTTTACAATTTATTACTTCTGCACATCACGTATGCAACCTCTCAGTTGAGTGCTACTTGTTCCTTGGGTATAAGGGAAATATATTATTTGGACATTCTTATTCCTAAAAAATTCTTCATACCTATTAAACCTTTCAGTACCCTTGTAATCACTTCCTACAAAAAGAAAATCAAATTTTATCTGGGCATAAGCATCACTATCCTCTAAAAAAGACTCTATAACTTCATCCACATACCTAATACTTCTTACAATAGCAACGCGCTCTTCATACGGTATATAAGTTTCCTTTCCTTTCCATGAACCACTTTTATGAACACCTACGACGAGATAATCACAATACTCTTTTGCTCGCTTCAATAAATTTAAGTGTCCAACATGAAATAAGTCAAAAGTACCACTTAAGTAGCCAATAGTTATCTGAGGGTTGGAATTTATTCTTTGGCTTTTGATTTTATATGTATAGCTTTCAAGACCAAATGCAATTGGATTTTCTCTATACCGTTCAAGAACATTTTTATATGTTTCTTCAAATCCAGGAATATACAGAGTCTTCTGTTGAAACATCATTTTTACTATAACTTCTGGAATGTCGAGTAACAATCCCAAATTTTGTTCAGACCCATTAAAACTTGTCCCCTTTAATGACCCTGGAGAAACATTCAAAATCCTATTCCCATAATTATTAGAGGCTAGCTCAGCGTTTATACTTTCTATAAAACTGCATAGAGATGCTTTTGTTGCTCCGTAAACTGAAAATAAGGGAGAAGATACCAAGCCTGCAATGCTACCCATTACTCCACAATAGAATGGTTCATTCGATGCTATACTTGAATAATAATACTTGAGGATTCTAAGAACAGATAACTCATTTACAATGACACTTTTTGTAATTTCTTTATCTTCAATATCTTCAAACTTAGCTATTCTTCCAAATCCAGCAGAAATGAATAAAGTGGTTATGTCAGAAACTGATTTTAGAAAATTTAGTTGATCGTTAATCAAATTATATCTTATAAATTCTATTCTACTGTCAAGTTCTAGTATATTTTCTGGTTCATCTAATCCTACGATAAATATTTTAGAGTAATCATACTTTAACAGTTCAAGGACAACTGCAAATCCAATTCCTCGTCCACCTCCAACGACCAATGCATTCCCATGCTTGTTCATTCTAATACCATTTTGACTCATATCTATTTTTTTACCATCCAGTTATAGAAATTTCAAACGAAAAAATTTGGTAATACCCCAATAAATTGTGAAGTAACATACTATGCCTATAAATACAGAAAACGTGAAGTTCAAAACTCCTGTATCTAAGTATATCTTTGAAACGACCAAATACATGATAAGTCCTGAAAACATTGAACGAGTCACAACTGAAGCATTAATGCTTAAGGCAATCTTAGCCGTTTTTGTGCTAACAATAATTGTGATAATTGCTTGCACAAAATATGATGCCATCAGGGATAAAGCCGCCCCATAAATTCCATACGTAGGAATTAAAAACATATTACTTATGATATTCACCGTACCTGTAATGATGAGAATAAAATTAAACCAAATTGTTTTTCTTGATAAATCAATAAGATAAGAATAGATACTATAAAAGACCATAAAGAAAAACCCAAGACTCAAAATTCCAATTAATACAATGTCAACCTCATAATTATTTCCGGAAAGAAGCGTTACAATAGTCGGAGCTGTTGCAATCAATCCCAATGCCAAGGGAAATGTTAAAAGAAATCCTAGACTAAAAGAATTTCTGAGATATTGAGACACTTTTTCAGGCTTTTTTTCATTCCAATACTTTGATATATATGGAAATAGGGTGTATCCAATGACATAGTTCAAAAAAAATAGACGGCTAACCATTGAGTAGTTAAACCCATAAATTCCAGCATCTTCCAAAGTCATCATATGATTGATGATGAATTTTCCAATGTTATCGTTTATCCAAGCCAATATCATATATGGCATTAGAGGGAGAGAATAATGAAAATAGGAAGACAACGACTTGAATTCAATTTTCACAGGTATTCCTTTGAATTCAAAGGAAATAAATAAAAAAGAACTAATTGAAATTAATAATTCGATAAAGCAATAAACAAACAACACTATTTTAAGATTTAGGGAGGTATCGATTAATGAGTAAACCAGAAAACTTAGGGAAAGAAAGCCACTTCGTATCCAATTAAATGAAGCAGCGAGCTTAAGTTTACTAAGACCCCTAAAAAAATCTATCGAGAGCGTAGACCAAGAAACTAAAATAAAATATAGAGCTATCAATGGCATCTCGGTTGAATATGTATCGGTATTAAAAATTAAGACAGATAATTGTTTTTTATAAAATACAATACTAAACCAAAGAATAAAAAAAATCGGAATACAAAGTAAAAAAATTGAAAAATACCTAGACTTTTTTATTTGTAAGTCTGATTCCCCTGGAAGAAAAATACAAAAAGCAGTGTTCAACTTTATTAATATTATAGGGGCTACTAGCAAGCCCATAGATAAAGTCTGGTTAATAACAGCATATTCATTCTTGGGAAGAGATCGTGAAATAATACCAAATGTTACTATTCCGAAAATGGTTGAGAGCATTTCAGAAATAATCTTAAAAACTAAATCCCCTGCAAACTTTGTTCCTTCAGCATTCACCCGAGAAGATTTCTTAGTAATCAATTTTCAAAACCTGCTTAGCCTTTGCTTTTAATAATCTCAAAGCTACATACCTTTCACAATAATTTTGCAAGAACTCCTTCTTTATTTCTTTTTTTTGAAATCTGATCAAATTAATAAGTTTCAAAGGAACGCGTTTGTTTGTTTTTAAACTACTCAAAGGGAGATGAGTATCATTCACAATGCTATCAATGATATCCATAATTATTTCTGATGAGTTTCCAATATTCCGAAAATTTAATCGACTATACTGACTAGCTTCATTAGCATAGTCGGAATATGAATCAAGAATAGTTCTAACACAGCTTTCCAAGTTAACTTTTTGAGTCTTTGTAACAAATGTATAATTATCTTGAGGATATCGAGAAGGGGTAACATCGGGTATCAACCAGTCCGACACTGAGACTGCAGGCTTGCCCATCATTACAGCCTCACACATAGTACTTGACTCATCTGAAACAAGAATATCAGCCATCGCTATCGCATAAAGGATATTAACCTCCGGCTCTAAAATGGTGACTCTTTCTTCATCCCTATGAAGTTCGTACATAATTTTTATATTTTTAACAATTTCAGGGAAAATATCTGGATTTAATGCAGCTTGTTTTATCAAAATATTTACATCAAGCCCCTTCATAGCTTGAACAAAATCATTTTGTTTCCCATCATTTTCCCAAGCAGGTGCATACAAGATAGTCTTTTTGGATAAATCCAAACCATATTTTAAGAATAAATCTTTTCTTATTTGATTGATGTCGATTCCAGCAATAATATCTGCTTTTGGCCAACCAATCTCAAATACTCCTCGTCTTGGATGAAGATAAAAATTCCCTGAGCTCTCAGTCCACATATCGCTCCACATTTTCCCCGGCAAAACTCCAAGGTCATACTTATGCCATGGCTCTTCATACCAAATATCAGGCCATCGGGAAAAACCTTGAATTATATCATGCAACATGATGACTGAAAATTTACTGAATTGAGGAAAATTAAGATGCTGACAATAGAATCCAATCTCACATCTAGCAAACTTATCTTTAGTCAATGTAGTGCGATATCCTCGTTTCTTTGCTTCTTCAATAATTGGGATAAAAAGCTGCTCTTCACTTTTATCCATATATATAAAAGTTATATCTTTTTTATACTTCATAATACCCTTGTTATTTCATATATCTAGAACAGAACAATACAGGTTAGCTGTTATCAATTGTTCATCTTCAATATCAGCAATGCTTTTTTGATACTATAGTATCCCAAAGCTCATCCATTGCAGTTATTGACATATCCATATTAGAGTATACCACTTTCAAAACTTCTTCTCGAGTTTTCTTATACTTGGATAGATATGCATTTGGATTATCTATAGCAAGCAATAGTATTTTTTTTAACTCATTTATATTATACGCCTTCGCCCCTGGAGTAAAAGAGTTATATTCAAAAACAAAACCACGATCTTTGTTGGTATAGTAATTTAAGTCAAAAGCATAGAAAACTACAGGACGATTTAATAGTAGGTAGTCAAAATATACTGAAGAATAATCAGTGATTAAGACTGAACAAAGATCCAAAAAATTATTCACATCACTCTCTCGAGGAAGGTTAATGAGAATATTAGAATTAGTATTCTCTATATTTTTTCCTAAGGCGAAATGCATTTTAGTTACCAGACATATATTCATTTCTTTCAAAAAGTCAATTAACTCTGTAGTCGTCTGCATGCAAATATTATTTATTTGTTCGTCATCCCTAAAAGTAGGGAAATAACAAACAATCCTTTTTCCCTTATCAATCTGTGATTTAATGACTTGAATTGCTTGTTTTTCTGTTTCAAAGTGGAATCTTTCAATATTACCTTTCATATATACAATTCGAGGATACATCCCAAGAATCATTTGTTCTTTAGATAGGTTAAAAGCTTGTTGTTGCAGTACAGAATGCTTTTCTGACAGAGCAAGATTATAAAAACTATCCCAATTCCCCAAGTGAACTTCTCGCTTGAATTTGCAATACTCATCTAATACAGAATCTTGAATTAAAAAGCCTATTTTTTTTAGAGGAAAGCCATGCCATAAGTTTATCCTAATTGCAGATACAGACCAAATTCGTGAAAGGTCAACGCCACCCGCATCAATAATATGAAAGAGTGATCTCAAATGTACAATACCCGAATATAAGGTTCCAACCAAACATACATCAAACCCATTATTTTTCAACTCGTGATAAATAGATTTATTTCTTGTAGCAAAAACAACTTTATGCAACCCCAATCGTTCTTTGTTGTGAAACAAGTATAAGTACATTGATTTAGAGTTATCTGCAAACCGCTGTCCAAACCATCCCCCACATACAACCCATTTTGCTGATCGTGGAATAAAGAATGAAATTACAACAGAAATATAATTAAGAAACATCTTTGTAATATTTTGTATCATACTCCCCTCATCAAGAAACAAAACTAGAGATAGACATCGATGAAAAACTATTATACTGCAGTGACCCTAGGGTCACCACAGAATTATGTACCGCAAGTAATTTCTTAACTTATAGTAAGAATATCTACACTCAATTTTTTTAAAATACTGGAATAACACGGTAGAAATATCGCTAAACTTTTTTTCACTTGTTGCTTTCTTCTCTCGTTTCTGCCTCTACAATAACATTGACCAAAAAAATTAATTTCCGTTCAAATTGCTGAGCTGTCATGGAAATAGATTTTGTTCAACTTATTTAACTAATTTCTGCGAATCAAACACAAAAGCTGCTATACATAATCCATAAAAATATATCCCCAATGAACAATTCATATATGGATTAAAATATGTCGCTGTTAAAAATGTAGAAAAACCACAAAACCAAGTGAATTTAATTATCCATGTCGTATCTAAAAACATAAAAGTATAAATTAACATAAAAAACATGTAGATGGCAGGAAATAAATATAGGAACAATCCAAAAATCCCTACTTTATTCAAAAGATCATAGTAGACGTATTCAACCAAACCAGTAGACCTTGATGCAATTGACGCTCCTAACCCATTTCCCAATAGCGGTTTTTGCTTAATCATCTCAAATAATTCATTTTTTGTATCATTGCGATAGGTATCAGTGGTATTTGTAATATGTAAGTATACAGAAATAGTATTTGTCTGTGAAATTCTTTTCTGATTTTTCTGAATATCGGTTACGTCTATATCTTTGGACGAAGTCTGGACTGTGATGTGCGAAGCGGGATTTTTCTGAATATCGGTTACGTCTATATCTTTGG
>CAYVWK010000060.1:0-4655 GCA_964455235.1 uncultured Paludibacter sp. | reverse complement strand
ACTGTGATGTGCGAAGCGGGATTTTTCTGAATATCGGTTACGTCTATATCTTTGGGTTGATGTAATAATTTTGGTATATTACTGACAGCTTCTTGCATTGCATTAAAAGAAATATTAGGAAAGGTTCTTTGCAATCCAAATAGCAAATAGTTATTATTTGATGTTGTTTGAAAACTAAAAACTAATAGGCTTGTAAATACCAGCACTAAGACAAGAAAAAAGAAGAGTTGCAGCCTTTTCTTTGGGAAAAAAATCAAATATCCAAAAAGAGTAATAATGAAGGCAATAAAAGTAGCTCCATAAATTGAACGTGAATAAGAAATCAGTAATGCAAAAAAACATATTGCAGTGCCAAGAATAAAAATCCAGTTAATTTTATTTTGATACATTTGAAAGAAAATCATAAAAATACAACTTGCTACAACTGTAAGAGTACTTCCTAAGGAAAAACGGAAAAGGTCTTCAGCAATAACATCAATAAACCCAAATTGAATTTTCTGAATATACGTCTCAAGTGTAGAAACATTTTTATCAAAAAAAACTAAAGAAATATTGAATCCTATAGCTATTAAAGAGTGAATTATTGAAGAAACAATAATGGTTTTCATTATAATTAATAGTTTTTCTTTACTATCGATGAGAACTATCCCAACTGGTACAATAAATAGCCAAGCAAACCCCTTTAAATCGCTAATTAAAACATCAATTCTATTTCCTCTATTGTACCCGATAATAGCACTAACCATAACATAAAGGACAAATAATATTAGACTAATTATCATAGGATTTCTTATAATATTCCTAACCTTTCTAACTAACATAGGAAAAGAAAAAAATATTGAAATCACCCCTAAAACCATGCGGATGCTCAAAGGACCAAACATTAGCCAACGGCCTCCACCACTTATAGAGCAATCCGCAACGAGCAACAAAAAAGCATAAAAAGCAATATTATCAAATAAACCATTCGTATGTATTATAGGACTACTACTATTGTAAAAAAACTTTTTTACTGTCATTAACTTACCCTAATCTGGCCCTTTCGTTTCTTTAGCTCTAATAATTGACGGACAAATATTAATCTTGATAAAAAAACCTTGAAAACCTTGCGAGACATTAAACTCACATTATTTGAGTGTATTCTTCGATAGAGGACTCTGTTATTACAATGTATATTGCCCCCAACTTGAATCCCAGCCATAGCAATCCATAAATCATGAGATTCAATAAAATCTGGAAAAGGTAGAATAACTTCACAAAGATCTCGGGAAAAGGCCATCGCACTTCCAAAATATGCTGCTTTCCCTAGGAAAATTCTCCATATGTTTTTGTTTTTTTTAGCAGAGTCTGATGAATCTAATCTTTTTATAGAGGGGAGCATTGGGGCTCCGTCTCCGTCAATGAAAAGCATATTACCTGTAACAACAAGCGCCTTGGGTTTTGCTAATTCATGAAACATGATATCTATACGTTCAGGAATCCAAATATCATCCTGGTCTGCCAAAAAAATATACTTATTATGTGAACTTATGATTGCCTTTTCAAAATTCTTATTGACTCCAATATTTTGCTCATTATGAATTATCTTAATCCTATGATCCGAATAACTATTTAAAATTTCTCTTGTAGAATCTATTGAATTATCATCTACTATAACTAACTCATCAAAATCTTGAAGTTGGATTAAGATTGAATCTATTTGTTCTTTTAGGTATTTTTCTCCATTATAAGTAGCCATACAAACACTTATACTCTCATTTCTCATACTTCAAACTTACCTTTCCACGTTTTCCTACAAGCCCATCTCTTATCCCCAAAAAATAGTATCGCAAATACATATTTTTACTCTTTGTTTTCTTTAAAATTAGGAAATTCTTTATTATTGCAGAAGAAATTTGTCTAACAGAAAATAGAAACGGTGCTCCTTTTCTCATAATCAAAAAACTATTCCTGACTTTATAGTAAGTCCTTTCGGGGCTATGAAGCGAGCAAGCAATCTTACCTATCAGAAAATCATGATCCCCAATAGAATGGTTCATTTTAGCAGTGGGTATAATAAGAATAGGAATGTTTTGATTGTAGCAACGAAGACACCATTCGATGTCAACAAAATCAATAAAGAAATCCTCATCAAAGTTACCAATATATTGAATAACTTCTCTGGACACTGTTAAACCAGACGAAATGACAAGATTCACTTTGTATGGTTTGCTTACTCCGAAAGAAAATACATCTTTTGGCCAGCCGATTCGATTTAGTTTATGTGATGGATATTCTTTACCACTTTGTTTGTTAATAGGAACGGGAGCAGTAACACAATAGAAAGAATCATCAAAGGGAACAAGTAATTTTGCCAACAGGTCATTTTCAACTTCACTATCTTGATCAAAGAAGGAAAGAAAATCTGCTCCTTCGGTTAAGGCTTGCTGTATGCCAATATTCTGAGCAGCGGCAATACCCATGTTCTTACCATTCCTGATAATTATACAATTCTGATTTGAAATCTCCCGAAGCAATACCTGTTCAGAATTATCCACTATTACTACTGTACTAGATTGTCTAGTGAGAGCATCACAAAGCAACTCTAAATAATGAATCTTAGGTTCATATGTCACAATTATTGAAAAATGTCTCATCTCTAGTCCCTATTGGTGAATAACCCCTCAAATAGCGGCACTAATTATAGCCTTAATTATTGTTTATCTTGTTTTTTCTCATTAGATGCCAATCATCTAAAACTTCTTTTTTCAATTCCAATAAATCGGGCAAATCCCAATGCCATCTTTATCCACCAATAAGAGTTTGGATAATCTCGATATGTTTTATTCTCACCCTCAATGAGATCCTGGAACTCTTTCTTGGAAATTCCAAGTTTCTTAGCTATAAAAGCCATGTCTTCCTGGGCGAGCTTTTCTGGATATGGGTCTTGTCCTAGCTGTTCAAGTGCTTGGTCCCTGGTTATTTCGCCTGACAAAACATGGTTAGAAAGATAACACTTTCGTTTGTCATACCCAAATTTCTTGATCAGATAATATCCTTCATAAAACCGGGTAAAGATATTCTCATAATGCTTGTTAGCATAGGGAATCCAACCAAACTGTTCTTGCAGAAATGCCTCGACTTCATCCTTTTCGTAAGGAACAAAATCAAGAGGGGCTATGCGCTTCATACCTTTTATGTACGGGTAATAAATTCGATATTTCAACATTCCACAGAGAGGAAATGTTTTAAAAGGAATTTTTCCAAATTTCTTATGAATTGCTTTCAGGAATTTAAGATCGTTGATATATACCCATTCCATAGGAGGCCTAATTGACTCTGAAGCAATATTTGAACCAGTTAAAACGTACTTAATGTCATTATTGACTGCATAGTTATAAAGACCCGAAAAGATTGCGTGGTCCTGAGGCAAGTCCTGATAAGGTACCTGCGACTTGAACATTGCCAGTTGAAAGTCTTTCATCTCTTCCCAATTAATAACCTCAGTATGTATATCCAGTTCAAGGGATGTTACTATCTTTTCAATATTTTCGTCAGCAACAGGAAGGTTCCAACCAGTATCAACAACATAAATGAGAGGACGGAGATGCATGATTTCTTTTGCAACATAGCACAGATATGAACTATCTACTCCACCACTCATACCAATTATACAGTCGTATTTTTTCCCATTACCTTCTTCTCTAATACGTTCTGATATCTTTTCGAGTTCTTTACCCCCTTTGTCATTGGGGTGCCAGCTGGGGAGGATGTTTTTGTAGTAATCAGTACAAAAGTCACAAACACCTTTTTCATCAAAAGTAATTGCAGGGTCAGTAGTGTCCATTACACAGTTTGTGCAAATTCGAATTTCACCTTCTTTCATCACTTCCCCCACACCGTCTCATTCACTATCTTCGTATAGCTCTGGATCAGCTTGACCACCTTAATTGATACGTTGGTATCATGGTAGTCGTCAGGCATCTCTGTCTTTTCTTTGTTATCTCTCATGTTCACTGCCATTTCAAGCGCCTGCTCTATGTCATTGGTGGTTACACCTCCAATGACTACTGTTCCCTTATCTAAGACCTCTGGTCTTTCTGTGCTGGTTCGTATCAGGACTCCCGCAAAGTCCAGCATTGCTGATTCTTCACTGAGTGTGCCGCTATCAGATAAGACACAGTAGGCATTCATCTGCAGCTTGTTATAGTCGAGGAACCCGAAAGGCTTCAGGCTCTGAACCAAGGGATGAAACTTGAAATTCCTTAAGTCGATGAACTTCTTACTTCTGGGATGGGTACTGTATATGACAGGCATCTGGTACTTCTCTGCTATGTCGTTGATGGCTGTCATCAACGACATGAAGTGATCAATATTATCTATGTTCTCTTCCCTGTGGGCAGAGACAAGGATGAAGTTGTTGTTCTTGAGCTTTAGTGTATTTAGAACATCACTACTTAGGATCTTCTCCATGTGATCATCCAATACTTCTCTCATGGGAGAACCTGTAACGAAGATGGTCTTGCCATCAAGACCTTCTGATAGCAGATATCTTCTGGAGTGTTCCGTATAGGGGAGGTTTATATCACTGATATGGTCCACTATCTTGCGGTTTATCATCTCACTGACATTCCAGTCCCAACAGCGATTCCCTGCTTCCATGTGGAAGATGGGAA
>CAYVWK010000059.1:6621-12542 GCA_964455235.1 uncultured Paludibacter sp. | reverse complement strand
GATGTTTCTTGCAAGTATTGGTTAATTTTCTTCAATGCATATCCCTTAGCGTAGGCACCTAAATCAAGGCTACAATCTGGATGAAGAAAACTCACTGTTTGTTCACTCTCGGATAGTACCACTTTTGTCATATCTTTTAAAGATATATCAAAAAAACCTTTTGTTTTATCGTTATATAACTGACAGTCAATTAAAATATCCCACAACTCTTTGCTAGGCTTAACTGCCTGTTGATAAGCATGTTTATTGATATAACTTAGTTCGCTATTAATATCAAAACGATTGAATAACTTATCCAATCGCTTTAATTCTGTTTTTATATATGACCAAACTCCTATGGCATCATCGTAGTTTTTTTCAAAAAAAAGGATATCCAAACGAGTACCCATGATGCTCATCATAGAACCATGAAACATCTCATTCGACTCATAATATTGAAAATCCTCTACCATTTATTGATTTGCCATCTTAACTGCTTGAGTTGTTACATAATATTTAGCCAAAGTATTCGCATCTTCCCATTCAGGCATATTTTTATTAATCAGATAAGAAAAATACTTTTTTGCCACATAGCCAAAATGCACCTCATGCTCCAACCTATCCTCCAAAGGAATATCAATCAAATACTTACCATTCACTTCTTTCCAGCTTACAAAAGGATATGCATGTTGAATTGTTTGAATGGCACTTGCTAAATGTGTAAGAAAATCCTCTTTATTTACTCCCTCAGCTGGCTGAATATACAATTGTTTCTTGAAATTCTGTTCCTGATTCTGCAAAGTTAGTAAATTCGCTTTTGTTCCACGTATAAGAGAAGAAAATGTATCTCCTCCTCCCTGAGGTGCTTGATAATTCCAAATCACTTTGAGAGCAACATTCACTTCTTTTACCTGATAATTTATCACTCCATTTGCATTGACTTTCAACACATTATCTTCTACATATTTTTGAAGATAAGGAGGGAAGTTTTCAGCCAAAGTTGATGCTTGATAATCCTGTAAAGAAATTTCAGTAGGCCAGTTTTCAGCTCTTAAAACTGCTACTTCATGCTGATAATCAACAATCTCTTCAGGGAAACACTTCCAGTTTACTAAATCTATTAAATGTGTCGTTACATCAGCAATGCCTTCACCTTGTTGTTCCACATCATAGTACCATACTGGTCTAATCAGTGGATTACCTGCAACTTCCTTATAAAAATGATGGACGCTTTCCATACTGATTGCAGGTTCATCTAAGCTACCTTTTTGCAAATTACCAAACAAAGCTTCATGATGCATTAACTCCTTCTCTATCACATTTAAGATATCATAACGCTCTGTCATTAAATCGTATAATAGCACCTTTTTTCTTTTGGCTTGATCATAACTATCAATCAATAATTGAAAATCTTTTTGATTAATAGCCATGGGTTTATCAGACAACACATTTAATCCTGCACCAATAGCTTCTGCGATGTATGCTGCTTTGTATTTGTTATTTCCAGCTAATACAACAATATTTCCCTTCTTTTCAGTGATAGCCGCATCCAAAAAATCCTCTCTTTCATACACAATTAATTTCCAGCTTGTTGGATTTTCTGCTCTGTTATTAAAAGATTCAATGGTTGCAATATATTGTTCCAACTCTTTTCCAGAGGGCGCATACACATATATGGTGTCATTCACTTGCGATAGTGGATTTTTTTGTAGCAAAGCAGCGTGAAAATGACCTGGGTCAAGAACTATTAATTTCATCTCACCATCCTCCCCTGTAAATTCTGCTTTTGAGGAATTCATTTTACATGTAGAAAACAAGAAAAGAGAAACTATAATAAATATATGATGATAGAACTTCATGCTGTGTTTATGACTATAAATCAAGCTTTTAATTTTACAGAAGAACAATCGCAAAATTAAGCTTTTAAGGTAGAAATAATTAATAAATTACTATAATAATGCTGAACTTTCATTATCCAAGTATAAGACCGTACCCTTTTTTGTACGCAAAATTGTTGCTGGACACATCTCAGAAATATCATCATGCAAAGTTTTATACACAGCTTGTGCTTTATTGCCTGCAGGAACTATACAATACAGATAATCCGCAGCAAGAAGTGCAGGAATTGTAAGTGTATAAGCATGTGTTGGTACATCTTTTAATGTTACAAAGCAGTTATCATTCACTTGTTGTTGACGACAAACCTGATCTAATTTAACAACTTTCATGACAATGGGGTCTTTGAAGTCTGCAATAGGAGGATCGTTGAAAGCAATATGACCGTTTTCACCTATACCTAAACACACAATATCTATGGGATATTTGGCCAACAAATGCGTATAGCGAACACATTCAATTTCTGGTGACTCAGCTTGACCGTCTATATAAAACACATTTTTAAAAGGAACTTGACCAAAAATCTTATCTTTCAAAAAGTTACCAAATGTCTGCGGAGAATTCGTGTCTAAACCAATATATTCATCCATATGAAATGCATTTACACGACTCCATTCGATTTCTTTGTCGGCTATCAAGTGCCTCAAAAAATCATTTTGAGAGGGTGCAGCTGCAAAAATGATATTGATTTCTTTCTTTTCTTTGAGCAGTGATTTGATTTTTTCACTCGCTTCCAAAGAGGCTACTTTTCCCATTTCGTCTCTATTGGGAAATACTTTAACACATAACTCATCCTTTTTTAGGGTACAACTCATAGTTGCACTTTCTTTACTTACTATATACGACATGACCATCAATTATTGTTGTTGACACATTAATATTTTCATCAAAAATCACTATATCTGCAGTTTTACCAACTGCTATAGAGCCTAACTTATCATCTACTTTCAGGATGCGTGCAGGATTTAAAGTCATCATAAGCACCGCATCAACTAAGGGTATCTCAGCAATATTGACCATGGTGCGCACCAAGCGATCAGCAGTGGCCACACTGCCTGCAAAAGCTGTTCTGTCGAGCAACTTGGCTACTCCATCTTCTATAATTACTTTCTGCCCTTTAGTCAGACTGCCTAAAATAGACTCTCCATCGGGCATACCTGCGCCACGCATAGAGTCGGTGCATAGCGCAATTTTATCGCGCCCTTTAAACTTGTAAACAAACTGCAATAAAGATTTGGGAAGATGTACGCCATCAGCAATAATCTCAACTGTCATATCATCAATAAGATAAGCAGCTTCAACCACACCTGCATAGCGAAATGCATTGCGCCTTGTAATAGTTGACATTGCCGAATATAGGTGTGTCATGTGGGTAAATCCTGCCGCATAGGCTTCTTCTACTTCTTCATAAATGGCATCGGTATGTGCAATGGATGGTAGAATATTACGCTTTGTTAGTACTTTGCCAAATTCAAATGCACCCTCTAATTCAGGTGCTAAACTCCAGCGCACAATATCATCTGTTGCCGCTAATATTCTATTATACTCTTCTGGATTAGGATTGCGTAAGTATTTTGGGTCTTGGGCTCCACGCTGATTATAAGCGAAATAAGGTCCTTCAAGATGAAACCCTAAAAACTTAGAACCTTTTGTATTTTGCTTTTTGGCTTCTTTAAAAATTTCTAGAGAATCGAGCAATTCTTCGGTTGTACTGGTTAAAGTGGTAGGAAGCAGTGCAGTTGTTCCATACTTAACATGGGTTTCAGCAGCTCCTAAATAAGCCTCAACGGTAGCATCCATAAAGTCATGACCACCACCGCCATGAGTATGAATATCCACAAACCCAGGAGATATGTATTTCCCACCTGCATCCACAACCATATCACCTTCCTCAATCTTGACTTCATCAGAAGGCATAATTGCTTGTATGACAGAGTCTTTTACCACAACAGTCATCTGCTCTTCTATGCTGTCGGGAAAAATAACCTTACCGTTGGTGAGTATTAATCTATTCATAATGGTAGTATTTTATTGATTTTTTTTGTGCCGATAAATTCATCGACCACCTATATTAAATATTATGCTTCATTCCTTGTCCATGATTTAATTTTATATCCAACAGTCGCATAAAATATCAGATATACAAAACATGGAACTAAAATCCAATAGGCAAATTTCATGGCTTCAAAGGATGTGGCTGCACCGCTTATTCCTTCTAAATAACTGAAAACTAGAGGGATAATCGCACTTCCACAAAGAGCCATGACTAACATGGATGAACCTAAATTGGTGTATCTCCCTAAGCCATCAATAGCCAATGGCCATATCCCAGTGTAAATCAAGGCATTTGCTAATCCCATCAGTACTAAAAACCAAATGGAAATATCAGCTTGCATGCCTAATAAAGTTACCTGACCGTGAGAGAATATGACTAAAAATGAGAGAATTAAATTCAGACTCGAACATATTACCAATGCAATTCTTTGATTCAAATACTTAGGTATAAGCACGATACCTAAAAGATACCCTATAAAAGTAAAGGTCATAGTGTAAGAAGGGAAGTTTTTAGCTGGTCCATCTAAACTCAATCCCATGGTGCCTGCATAATTAATAATGGTAGCCAAGGAAATCATTTGCGAACCGACATGAAAAAACAGCGCTATAACACCTAATATTAAAGCTGGATATTGAAAAATGGAGGATTTATCATTCCCATCGCCTTGTGCACTTTTATTCGCAACAGAGGTATCTAATTCTGGTAGGATGGAATAACGTACTACTATACCAAAAATGAACAAAACGGCAGCTAGTACGGCATAAGGCATCATCACACTACGTATTAGGGAGTCTAACGCATACTCTAATTCAGCACCACTGAATACACCTCCCTGAATTTGTTGCATCAGTACTTTGTCTGACTCTTTTATAACAACAGCTGCAAATAACAAGTTTGCAATGATGCCCGCTAGTTTATTTCCTGTACCCACTATACTCAAGCGTTTGGCAGCAGATTCGCGCGGACCAATTATCGTAACATACGGATTAGCAGCAGATTGAAGGATAGCTAAGCCTATTCCTAATAAAAACAATCCTAGTAAAAAGATTTGATAGGTACGCCAATATGCAGCTGGAACAAACAATAATGCACCCAATGCCATAGTCCATAAACCAATCATGATACCTCTTTTATAGCCTATTTTATTCAATAAATAAGATGAAGGTATGGCCATCACGAGGTATGCAATGTAGAATGCAAAAGTCACTAAATAGGATTGAAATACGGAAAGCTGGCAGGTTAACTTGAAATAGGGAATCAAAATAGTATTTACCCAAGAAACTAATCCAAATATAAAGAACAATGCTGCTAAAATCAGCATGGAAAAAAAGGTCGTTCGTTTATCAGAAATAAAATTTGAAGAGTTACTCATTTGAATGTGTTTTACTTAATATTACTAAGTGATTAATTGCAAAACACAAAATTACTCAATGAATTTATTCAAAGACCCTATATTGCGTCATTTTACCCTCAAATAACGTCATTCTTGAGGATTTTCATCCAATTTAAACTTTTTTCTATATTCAACTGGCGAATATCCTATGTATTTTTTGAAAACACGCGAAATATTTTTACTATCGTAGAAACCTACTTCAAAGGCTAAATCTAATAAAGTTCGATCGGTCGTTATCAATAGCATGGCACAATATTCCACTCTACACTTCAATACAAATTGATAAATAGAGATGCCCATCTCATTTTTGAATTTAATTTCTAAATTACGTCGTGAAAACGGAACGAGCGTTTTTAAAGACTCGATACAGAGATTATCCGTGAAGTTGTTTTCTATGTGTTTTACAACATTCGCAATATGTTCATTACTGATATTATATTTTTCTGTGGATTGACGTAATTCTAAACGGATGGGATTTATCACAATATTAAAAGGATCTGTCCGCTTGTTTTCAATTAAAAGATGAATTAAACGTCCTGCTTCGTACCCTCCATTTTCTACATCTAATACGATGGATGAAATTGCAGGGTCTGAAAG
>CAYVWK010000059.1:0-6521 GCA_964455235.1 uncultured Paludibacter sp. | reverse complement strand
CCTGTCCCTTTATAATCTCCTGTTAGGTTGGAATAGAAAGAACTTCTTTGTCTGAGATTCTGAAGGATTACAGGAATACCCAATTCTTGCAGTAAATTCGTCCCTTCATGGTCCCATTGCGCGATAATTGCATCTGCCTCCCAATCTTTAGCCCATTGCACAATACCTTCTTTACCATATAAAGTTTTATAATATGCGGGCAGTCGATAAAATATCCAAGAGCCATGTTCTTTGGAATATCGAACAAGTCCCTTAAGTAATTTACGACTAAATTCGCTGGAATAATCTATCAAAAGTAAAATTTTATACATGCTGTTTAGACATTAGGATGATTAAAGTGTGCTTATACAAAACATGTATCCCTATCGATCGCAAGATTAGTATCTAATCCCCTCAAAAATATGTTCTATGATCTTATTTTTATTATCCTCAAAAGTATTAGTAAGATTCTTTCTGATATAAGGAACCTCTAATCCCTTGATAGCATGGAATATAACCACAGAAGATAAGTCAAGGTCCATTTTGCGGAATATCTTCTTTTTGATACCTTGCTGCACTATATTGCGTATAATTTGAATTTCAGCTAAATCTACTTTTCGGCGTGCTCGCTCTACTTCATAAATGTCTCTGAAGAAATCAGCACTTAATGAGCCGTTGCGGTCAACTATAAACTTGATGGCATCTAAATGAATGATAATATGTCTGCGCAATTTTTCATCTGGCTCGTAATCTTGTTGATAGGCTTGTGTCAATTCATTCAAAAGATATTCTAACTCTTTATTAATCACAGCCTTAAATATCTCTTCTTTATTATTGAAATACGTGTAAAGCGTACGTCTCCCTTTCTTAGATGCCTCCGCGATATCATTCATCGTGATATTGCGCTTGCCTTTTGCAGCAAACAAATCACGTGATACTTCGATTAGCATATTCTTGGTTTTAGAGACTTTCTTGGCCATTAGTTTGTGTGTTTACCCCACAAAAGTAATAAAATTGCGCAAATTGCCAATATTTGTGTAGTATTTTTTTGCAATTATTGCATACGTATCAGCAGTTCTTCTAAAGTTAGTGCAACTTGCTCTCCACTTTCCATATCCTTAAACATCACCTTATTTTCAAGCATCTCATTTTCACCAACTATGCACGCAAAAGGTATATTTTTACTATTTGCATAGCTCATCTGTTTCTTCATTTTAGCAACTTCAGGATAAAGCTCAGCATTAATCCCCTGGTTTCTAAGCGCTTGCAACCATGGAATGCAATATTGCAATTCTTTTTCTCCGAAAGTCACAAATAGCACCTTCGTCTGCCCTTCCATCATGTTAGGATAAAGATTAAGTTGATTGAGTACATCATATATCCTATCAGCACCAAAAGAAATACCTACACCTGAAACTCCTGGCATACCAAAAACACCTGTCAGATTATCGTAGCGACCGCCACCCGTAATACTGCCTATCTCTACATCCAAAGCTTTCACTTCGAAAATAGCTCCTGTATAATAGTTTAACCCACGTGCTAAAGTTAAATCTAATTCGATGACTGTATTGATATTGGCTTGGCTCGTTAAATTAAAAATCGTCTCCATCTCAGTTATACCTGCCAACCCGATTTCTGAAGTGGCTAAAACGGTTTTCAGTTGTTGAAGTTTTTCTGCATTATTGCCTTGCAAAGCCAAAATAGGCTGAAGTTTCTCAATGGCAGTTTGTGGAATACCTTTGCTCGCCAACTCTTCATTCACCTTATCTAGACCGATTTTATCTAGCTTGTCAATGGCAACCGTAATATCCACTATTTTATCGTACTCTCCTATCACTTCCGCTATTCCTGTCAGAATTTTGCGGTTATTAAGCTTAATTACCACATTGATATTCAATCGCTTATACACCTCATCAACTATCTGTATCAGCTCCAACTCGTTGAACAGCGAATCGCTACCCACTATATCCACATCGCATTGATAAAACTCTCTGTATCGGCCTCGCTGCGGACGATCAGCGCGCCACACAGGTTGAATCTGATAGCGTTTAAAAGGAAAAGTGATTTCATTGCGGTTTTGCACCACAAAACGGGCAAATGGAACGGTCAAATCATAGCGTAAACCCTTTTCTGTAATTTTACTACTTAGTTGATTGATATTGCGTTCCTGTAATTCTTTATCATCAACCTTACTTAAAAAATCACCTGAATTCAAAATTTTAAAGAGCAATTTATCTCCTTCTTCGCCATATTTCCCCATTAAAGCTGAAAGATTTTCCATGGCGGGAGTCTCTATGGCTTGATAACCATACAGTTGAAATACAGATTGAATAGTATTGAAAATATAATTGCGCTTAGCGGTT
The DNA here is from genome assembly GCA_964455235.1 of uncultured Paludibacter sp. GTDB lineage: Bacteria > Bacteroidota > Bacteroidia > Bacteroidales > Paludibacteraceae > Paludibacter. The sequence continues at coordinate 4,179 of CAYVWK010000059.1, read as the reverse complement.
TCTTCTGGAGTAAAATCTCTGGTTCCTTTCGGAATAGATGGTTTTTGAGACATAATTTGATAGTGCGTTAAATGTTTATTTCTGAATTGCAAAGATAATATTTTAAATGAGTGCTCACTTATTATTTTGAATTTCAATATTGATTATCAATAAAAAAAGGCACCTCAAGAGTATTGAAATGCCTTTTTGTAAATGGGGATTGAATTATTTTCTGATACCCAATTCTTTAATGATAGCGCGGTATCTTTCAATGTCTATCTTGATTAGATAATCTAATAAACGACGACGTTTTCCAACTAACATCACCAAGGCACGTTCTGTACTATAGTCTTTTTTATTGACTTTAAGATGTTCTGTTAGATGGTTGATACGATACGTAAATAATGCAATTTGAGCTTCAGGTGAACCTGTGTCAGTTGCTGATTCGCCATATTTGGCAAAAATCTCTTGCTTTTTTTCAGCAGTTAAATACATGATTGTAACTATATTAAATTAATAAATAGAATTCAAGCCTGTCCGACTTTCCTTCATTTTTTTGAGTCCGCAAAGATACGATAAATAATTAAACCAACAAGCTTATTTTTTAATCGCTCTCAATATTTCTCGTTTTCCTATCGGACCAGCTAAGCGTTCTACTTGAAAACCGACGGCTTGCAGACTTCTTCTTACAGCTCCTTTTGCACTATAGGTTACAAGAACTGCCCCTTCACTGCAATGGTCGTATATCATTTGAAATCTCTCCTGTGTCCACATTTCAGCTTGTTTATCAGGAGAAAAAGCATCAAAATAAATCACATCATACCTATCCGTTAATTGCAGTTGAGTAAAATCCTCCTGTAATTTCAATAAGTGAAAATTAGGCGAAATATCCACCCTACTTCCCCATGCAGCTGCATGCATTCTCTGTAAGACATCCTGCTTCTCATCTATTATCAACTTATTATAATTCAATGAATTAGCTAATTCATCTTCAATAGGATATAGCTCTACAGTCGTATATTCAATCTGCAAATTGGATCGATGAGCTTCCATAAAGGTCAGCAGCGCATTTAAACCCGTACCAAAGCCCACCTCAAAAACCTTCAATTTAGTTTTAGTTTGATGTTTCAATCCAGCATCAATAAACACATGCATAGATTCATTCACAGCACCGTGTTCAGAGTGGTAAGTCTCGTTTAATTGCGTTTGCAACAAAGAATGTGAGCCATCTTCGGTATATATCAGTTGATTAGACATGATTTTGTATTAAAAAAGCCAACCAGCTTGGGTATCTGGTTGGCTTTGTTAAAAAAACTGACTAAATTATTCTCCTGGTTGTGGAGTAATTAATTTGTATCCTTTACCATGAATATTGATAATCGCAACATTAGGATCATCTTTCAATAGTTTACGTAACTTGGTGATATACACGTCCATACTTCTTGCATTGAAGTAGTTATCATCTTCCCAAATTGTTTTAAGTGCATAATTTCTCTCCAAGATATTATTTGCATTTGCAGCTAACAAACGAAGCAACTCAGATTCTTTGGTGGTCAATTTTCTAGTTTCACCATCAAACAAAAGCACTTGTTTTTGAGCATCAAATGTAAAGTCACCAATATGGAACATCACTACATCACTTACTTTCTTACCCCTTACTCGTCTAAGAATTGACTCAATTCTTGATAGCAACTCTTCCATGCTGAAAGGTTTTGAAAGATAATCATCAGCTCCTAATTTAAAACCTTGAAGAATATCTTCTTTCATTGATTTTGCAGTTAAGAATATAATAGGAACTTCAGAGTTGATATTTCTGATGTCAGAAGCTAAGGTAAAACCGTCTTTTTTAGGCATCATCACGTCCAATACACATAAGTCGTATTTCACACGTGTAAATGCTTTATAACCAGCTTCACCATCGGGTTGTAAATCTGCATCATAACCTCTTGATTGCAGATATTCTCTCAATAACATGCCGAGGTTTTCGTCATCCTCGCATAATAAAATTTTTACTTTTTCGTCGTTCATCTTTACTTAGTTTTTAGTGTTGGTAAATTAATAATAAATTTCGTACCTATATGTGGTTCACTTTCAATTTTGATGGAACCGTGATGTTCTTGGATAATCTTCTTTACATAGGCTAATCCGAGTCCGAAGCCTTTGACATTATGCTGATTACCCGTAGGAACACGATAGAATTTCTCAAATACTCTTTTTTGATCATCTTTAGCAATACCAATTCCGTTATCTTCTATGCTGATATAAATCTGATCTTTTTCTTTATCATTCCAAGTTTCTAAGGTTAGAAGCAGGGCTTTATCACTGTACTTCAATGCATTATCAACCAAATTATGAATTACGTTGGTGATATGCACCTCATCAGCCAAAATCAAGTCGTTGGATGCATTTAAAATGGTTGTGATTTTTCCTTCTTTATTGGCTACTTTCAAAGAGAAAATTTCAAAAGTATGTTGAATAAGTTCGTTAACATGAAGTTCTCTCATTTTGATCGTTGATTTTTCAGTTTCAAAAAGAGAAAGTTTCAACACCTCTTCAACCATTCTACTCAAGCGCAAAGTCTCATCTTTGATAACTTTGGATATTTGCTGAACCTTTTCTGGTGTTTTACCTACACCTGTATCTTGCAACATTTGCGATGCTAATGAAATACTTGCAATAGGTGTTTTCAGCTCATGCGTCATGTTATTAACAAAATCATTCTTAATATTGTTCAACTGCTTTTGTTTAAAAATAACAATTACAGCTACAATAAAAATAGCTAAAATTAAGAAAACAATTACTACACTGGGGTAAAACAGAAATAATGACTTAAAAATATAGTCTTGTCTAGTAGGAAATGTAACCTCCAAATAAGCCTCTTGTGCACTGTCTTCCATAGGGAAGAACTTTTGTTTATACACATCTCTTTTATCTTGTTTGAAAGTATTATCCAATTCAAAATTTTTAGAGCATCTGAAAATTTCTCTTTCATATTTATCTACTACCCGATAATAAAAAGGTAAATCTACACCATTGCTCGTAAGGTAATTCTCCAAGATATGACTTAGGTCTACAAAATCAACACGATCGCGTATATTTTTCTTACTACTTTCACCTAACCAACGAAATACAGCCTGATCTAATATGGTTTTAGAACGAGAAAACTCTTGCCTAAATTTATCTTGCAAGAGCTTAGAAGTTTCTTCTATTGTTGCTTTACCATGATGGGTAGAAATACGTATTTGTGGGTTTTTCAATGCTCCTTTGCAAGTATCTTTCGATACCCCCATTGAATCGGCACCCTCGACTAACTTCTCATCCTCATAGCTGATTTTGGTATTTTTTGTGATGGGATAATTCACTTGATCTAGAGTTTGTGCTAAATACTCCAAAGCTTCGTTCTGCTCTACCAAAATAACGGTACGCATCAAACTCCTCTTTACCGCATCGTCAAACTGTTGTTCTATCATTTCTGACATCACAGAAACATACCGCACTTGAATGAATATCAGTGCGATAAATGAAAGCAACATAGATGCTATTAATATAATGATGGTTCTGCGCTTCATGAGATTGCAAATATAGAATGTTTTAAGTTTCAATTTTACAAATAGCCAAAAACTTAACAATATATAACTTTATTCAAACTCAAATTAAGTAACAAAAGTGATAAAATCAAAACACAGACTATTCTTACGGCATAAACAAGCAAAATTGTTAACTAATCAAATCTCTTGATTTATACAAAGTCTTGTTAAATTATTGAGGTATGCTCTTAAACCCTTATGTTTCTTTACAACAATTAAATTAGCTCCCTTGTTCGTTAATAGGACAATAATCCCTTCAAATAAAATAGAAAAAAATAAATTTTTGATTTTCATATATGATTATATACTATATTTGCAGCCTAAAATAAATGAATATTTATACTACTATCATGAAGAAACTGACTTTTATATTGGCTTTCATTGGCTTTATGGGTTTATACCTATTTGCCGCTGCCCCTGCGAACTATTATAACAATGCAAATGCAAGCAATGGCAATGATTTGCGACAGGCTTTGGCGGGCATCTTAACTTCAGGACATACTGTTGTATCCTATAATGGATTATGGACAGCCTTTCAAACAACTGACATTAATCCAGCTACAGGTAAGATCTGGGATATGTACTCCGATTGTGGATTTACATACTCTACCAA
>CAYVWK010000058.1:0-12772 GCA_964455235.1 uncultured Paludibacter sp. | reverse complement strand
GGGTGAATATACCTGACAAAATTGCAGGCTTTTATGCCAATAACTTAGAGGGTACTAATATTGATAGATGAATGTTAGAAAATTCAATGAGATTCAAACATTTTCCTTACTTTTGTTTGGAATATAGCAAATAATAATATGGCAGTAAACTATTCAGAACAACTACATAATGTCTTGCTTTACAGTACGCAAGAGGCAGAAAGATTGGGTAATAATTACGTTGGACCTGAGCATTTTTTGCTCGGATTGTTGCGTAATGGCAGGGGGAAAGCGATAGATATCCTTCAACAGCTGAATATCAATCTTCCTAAAATAAAACAAACGATAGAGAATCATATACGCACGGGCAATGAACCTGCTGGTGAGATGATTCCGTTATTGAAAAGTGCTGAACGCATCAAAAAACTGATGGAATTGGAGAGTCGCACTTTTGATGCCGAAGTGGCAGATACTGAGCATTTGCTTTTGGCTTTGTTGAAAGAGAAAAATCACTTGGCAGTGGAGGTGCTTACCCAAAATCATCTGAGCTATGAGCAGGTGAAAAATCAACTCAAATCGCCTAAGCATGATGAGCAAATTTTAGGTTCTGTTTTTTCTGAAGATGATGATGAAGATGATGCACCTCGTGCTCAACAACCTCCTCGTAATCCATCTGGACAACGGTATTCCGAAACTCCTGCTTTGGATAATTTTGGTACAGATATAACCAAAGCAGCTCTGGAAAATCGTCTTGACCCTATTGTAGGAAGGCAGCGCGAAATTGAACGTTTAGCGCAAATTTTATCACGCCGTAAGAAAAATAACCCAGTGCTGATAGGCGACCCAGGTGTTGGGAAATCGGCTATTGTGGAGGGACTTGCCCTACGTATTGTGCAGAAAAAAGTGTCGCGCATTTTGTTTGACAAGCGTGTAGTAGCTTTAGATATGGCTTCTATCGTGGCAGGCACAAAATATCGTGGACAGTTTGAGGAGCGTATCAAAGCAATTCTCAATGAGTTACAGAAAAATCCGAATATCATCTTATTTATTGATGAAATTCATACCATAGTGGGAGCGGGTGGTGCGCCAGGCTCTTTAGACGCTGCGAATATGTTGAAACCTGCCTTGGCAAGAGGTGAAATTCAATGTGTTGGGGCGACTACTTTAGATGAATACCGCCAAAGTATTGAAAAGGATGGTGCTTTGGAACGTCGTTTCCAGAAAATTATGGTGGATCCAACCACAGCAGAGGAAACGCTGACGATTTTGGAGAATATTCAAGATAGATATGAATATCACCATAATGTGCGCTACACCCCTGAAGCAATCAAGGCTTGTGTGCATTTGACTGACAGATATATCACAGATAGAAGTTTTCCTGATAAAGCGATAGATGCTTTGGATGAAGCAGGTTCGCGTGTGCATATCGGTTCGGTTTCGGTACCTGTTGAAATAGAGGATATTGAGAAGAAATTGGAAGACCTGAAAAAGGAAAAAATGAAGGTCTTGAGTGAGCAGAAATACGAGCTTGCTGGTCCGATTCGCGATCAAGAAAAACAAATGCAATATCAATTAGAAGATGCGATTAAGCGTTGGGAGCAAGAGGCTCAGAAAAACCCTGAAACGGTCGATGAAGAGCAAGTTGCAGAGGTTGTTGCGATGATGTCGGGCGTACCTGTCCAGCGTATCGCACAGGCTGAAGGGCTGAAATTGCGCCAGATGAAAGATGAGCTTACCAAACGTGTAATTGGTCAGGATGAGGCGGTTTCCAAAATTGTGAAAGCCATTCAGCGTAACCGCATTGGCTTGAAAGACCCGAATAAACCCATCGGTTCCTTTATCTTTTTAGGTCCGACTGGTGTAGGTAAAACGCACCTCGCAAAGATACTTTCTGAGTTTATGTTTGATAGCCAGGATGCCATTATTCGTATGGATATGAGTGAATATATGGAGAAATTCTCTGTATCGCGCCTGATTGGAGCACCTCCAGGATATGTGGGATATGAAGAGGGTGGTCAGTTGACCGAACGAGTGCGCCGCAAACCGTATTCTATCGTGCTTTTTGATGAGATAGAAAAAGCGCATCCCGATGTGTTTAATCTGATGTTACAGATTATGGACGAGGGGCGTTTGACCGATAGTTTGGGTCGCCGCATTGACTTCAAAAATACCATTATCATCATGACTTCTAATGTGGGGACTCGTCAACTGAAAGATTTCGGTAAGGGTGTTGGTTTCAATATCGATTCTTCCGTAGAAATGGATTCTGAATACTCTAGAGGGGTGATACAAAAGGCTTTAAATCGCACTTTCTCACCTGAGTTTTTGAATAGGGTGGATGAAGTAGTGATGTTTGATCAGCTAAGCAAAGAGAGCATTTTCAGCATCATTGATTTGGAATTGAAAGGGCTGTTTAAGCGTATTACGAATATGGGTTATATCATTGATTTACCCCTTGCAACGAAGGAATTTATAGCTGAAAAAGGCTATGATGTTCAGTTTGGTGCTCGTCCGCTCAAACGCGCTATTCAGCGTTATTTAGAAGATGAGCTAGCTGATATTGTACTATCAGGTGAAGTAAAAGAAGGCGATACCATCCGTATGGATATGAATGAGGCGAAAGATGGCGTAGTTGCTGTTGTTGCGAAAAAAACAAAATAACTACCAGTTTTTTAGCTCCTTATATAGTCTTTGAATGGGTAATCCCATCACATTAAAATAAGACCCTACAATTTTTTCTACCGCGATAAAGCCGATCCATTCTTGTATACCATAGGATCCGGCTTTGTCGTATGGTGCATAATTTTCAAGATAATAATCAATTTCGCTCTTGTCGAGCTCTGCGAAACTAACCTCTGAAACAACGTGGAAAGCTTTTGTCTTAACTAAGGTACTGATGCACACGCCCGTAATTACCTCATGTGTTTTACCTGATAGCTTTTGCAACATCGCCTTCGCATCGGCTTTGTCTTTAGGTTTCCCTAAAACTTCCCCTCCCAACCAGACGATGGTATCAGCCGTAACGACCATGGTGTGATCCTGCATGATGTCCCTAAAGGCATGGGCTTTTTGCTTGGCTAACTGCAAGGGAATCTCAGGACCTGTAAGATTTTCATCATAATACTCTTCCACATTCAAAGGCAAAACTTCAAAGGGAATATTGAGTCCACGAAATAACTCTGAACGGCGCGGTGAAGCCGATCCTAAAATTAGATGATATGCTTGCAGATTTTCTAACATGTTATTATGTTAATGTGTTGATTTTAAAAAAGATAAAAGAAACTGACACTTGTTTTTAAAGCCATCAAATAATGAAAAACAAGGCTGTATAAAACCCCTATCAGCATGATGAATTTCATAAAATTGGAGGCTTGATGGTAGTCATTTTTGTTTTTTGCTTTGATAATCAAATAGATAACAAATAGTAAAGGTAATATTAGTCCGAAAATGATATAACGGAGCGTTAATGTTCCTTCAAAATGAATGAAATTGTTTATGTAAAGTAGGCTTACTATCGTGATGATAATGAGTGCAATAACGGTGATTTTGGTGATGTTGAAACCTAAAATAATGGGCAGTGTGCGACATTCCAACTGCCTATCACCGTATTCATCTTCCATATCTTTTACCATTTCACGGATGAGGGTTAATAGGAAGGAGAAAGCTGCAAATCCACCTACCCAAATCAGGATATTTCTACTTAGGATAGGATTGATAATCAGCATGGTATCATCAAATATAGGATGGAGGATTTCAAAGAGTGCGACTATCAAAACCGTCATGCCAGCTAAAAAAGCAACTACGATATTTCCCACTAAAAACTGCCTTTTATAACTTGCAGAATAGAACCAAAGCAGTCCGACTATCAACACAAAAAGTAGGGCTAAAGTGGTGCTTTTAAGTTGCCAAGCTACCAACAAACCTATTAATAAACCACTAAAACTCAATACTTGATAGATGCGCATGGCAGTGGCTTTGTTAATTGCTCGACCCACTATCATTTTATCAGGCTTGTTTAATTCATCAATTTTGAGGTCGTAATAATCATTGATGACATAGCCTCCAGCAGCAATTAAGATAGATGAGAGTACTAATAAACAGAAAATCAATGAGTTGCTGTGATAATTAACCCCAGAAGCATCCATCAAGGGTAAAATGACAGATTGTCGCATCAAAAATTGAATGAGTACGACAAAAAGCAAGTTAGGTAACCTGATGATTTTCAGAAAGTTTCTTAGTTTATACATCATCAAAATTGAATACCCACAGAGAATACTAAATTACCGCTTAAAATATGCGGAACGGGGTAGGGTGAATATTTGTCTGCTTTGATATAGCCTGGAACAGAAGCCACTTCGGTAATAGAAGATCTGTAATTTACTTCAGCAAATAACTCATAATTTTTACTGACCAAAAACTTTGCACCTAGACCAAAAACACTGTTAAATTGAGCCTCGTTAATCAATCCTTTGATGTCGGTTTTCACCTTGCTATCCGCCTTTGTAGCAGGCTGATGCACTTCAGTAGCAGCTATTCTATATCCTCCAGAAACACCTGCTTGCACATAGTAAATCGTGTTGGAGATAGGCAAAGTCTTGATGCGTGCCATAAGAGGAATATCAATCACTCCATAGCGAATATGGAAATTGCTTTTGGTGGTGGCATCACTGAGCGACACGCTATCCATAGCAAAACCGCCATTTAACTGATAATTGATACCACTTACGATAGAAAACACTTTCGCTATGTCATATTCAAAATGGAAACCTGCGCCCGCATTTAAGGTCGCTCCATCAGCCTGCAAATTATTATGTTCAACTTCTAGCCAAGAGATGGTTGGACTAAGACTGATGCCGTATTTTAGTTTTTTACTCAGTTCTTCTTTTTTGGGTTTTTTGGTAGAAGTTTTATCTGAGGCGAAACTTGACTGGGTTAAAACCAACAATCCAAACGTAAGGGTCAGAAAGAAAAGTATCTTGCGCATGTTATTTATAGAATTAATTTCACAAAAATAAAGTAATTTTCTCTATCTTTGCCCAAATCAAAAGTAAATTTCTGTTATTAATGAAGGAAATCATCCATCGTATTGTATTTTTGATGCTGATAATCACAGTGTTAAGTTCTTGCATAACCTCAAAAAGATTAAATTATTTGCAAGAACCATCGCAAAGAATACCTGCATACGAGGAGAATATGGGTTATGAAGACTATAGATTAAGGGTTGGAGATAAACTTTTTGTTCGGCTTTATTCAACACAAGATGAGATAAATGCTTTGTTTAATGGTCCCTATAATCAAATGCTATCAGGGGGGACTAATATGAGCGGACCGCAGATGGATTTGTATGCCTATACGATTATACCAACTGGTCATGTCGAATTGCCTATGATAGGTGAAATACCCGTAGCGAATTTAACGATTCGTGAGGCTACACGTGCTGTTGAGAAGGAATTGGAAGATCATATTTCTTTTGGTTCAGTAGAAATCCGTGTTTTAAATCGGTATTTTAGTGTAGTAGGTGGTGGTAGTACAGGCCATTATCCTATTATCCGTGAAAAAATTAATATTTTTCAAGCTTTAGCAATGGCTGGGGATGCTAATATCTATGCAGACAGAGGAAAGGTGCGTATTATCCGCGAAACGGATGAAGGTACTATCATCAAACAGTTTGATTTACGCACTAAAACCATCATCAATTCGGAATATTTTTATATTGAACCCAATGATGTGATTTATATCCAGCGTTTGGATGAGCAGTTTTTTAGTGTGACCAATTTGCCAAGCTTGATATCTACTACGATGGCAACGGTATCATTTGGAACTTTTATTTATACAATTATTAGTGATGCTACAAAGAAGAAAGAATGATATGAGACCAAAAAGCATAGCTAAAATCAAATTAAAACAACTCTTAGTAGCTGTTATTGTAGTATCGAGTTTGAGTTCCTGTCATACTTATCGTTATGTAGGTTTGATGCAGGAGAAAAATAAACAACTGCCTGTATATGAGGAGGTAAACTATGAGGATTACAAGATAAAAATCAATGACGAGATTGTATTTAGGTTGATAACAAGAGATGAAACCATCTCTAAATTGATTAACTCAGGCACGGGTACGACGATGAATTCTCAAAATATGATTTCGTATAGGGTCTTTCCAGATAGTACCATTGATATTCCTTTTGTTAAGAATATTGAAGTGGCAGGTCTAACGATGTCGGAAGCAAAAACTGCTATTGAAAATCGCATGAAAGAACTTATTCCCGATGCTGAAGTCCGCATCACCCTTGCAAATAAAAGTTTTACCGTGATAGGGGAAGCTGGAACTGGTGTTTTCCCTATCTATAAGGATAAAATGACTTTGTTTCAAGCCCTTGCCATGTCAGGTGAAATCAATAATTCAGGTGATTTTGGGAAGGTGAAAATTTTGAGAGAAACCGAGGAGGGAATGAAAATTATGGAGTTTGATATTCGTCCTATCAGTATCATCAATTCTCAATATTATTTTATCTATCCCAATGATATTATATATGTACAGAAAAATCCTACAAGTTTCTATAATTTAAACAATTATAGTTCGTTTATATCCTTGATAACAACATCATTGAGCTTGTTGTTTATGACTTACTATTACTTTAAATAGTTGATTTTAAGATGTGATAGTTTTAATACTTGAAAGATATGTCAGAAGAAAATAAAAATACAGATAGATCAGAATTTACCGAAGAGGAGTCATCGTTTGACATCATGGAATGGGTCATGCTTTTCGTTAATCACTGGTATTTGTTCGTAATCAGTGTAGCGATTATGCTGTTTGTGGGCTATATGCAAAACCGCAAATGGTTGCCTGTTTATAAATCTACAGCGACTATCATCATAGATGAAAGTAGATCAGGACTGAATAGTGCACAGGCGATGATGCAGGGTTTTGGTGTACAGGGGGGCTATAAAAATGTCAATAATCAGGTGTTGATGATACGTTCGTATGACTTAATGACGCGTATAGTGGATAGTTTGCCGCAATTTCAAACGGAATATATCTCAAAAGGCAGATTTAAAAAACGCAATCTATATGGTTTTTCTCCTATCAAAATTGAATCTGATTATATCTCACCAGAGGCTTATGGTGCTTTATTTAAGATATCTATTCGAAATAATGGTTATTTTGTCATCACTGAGGATGAAGAGCGTTTTTCTAAGGACTTCAGAATTGAAGGTCGTTTGGGTGTACCTCTGCAACATCATTTGATGTTTGTGACTATTAGTAGCCTTGATAATCATGGTGTTGATAGAGAGTTGTTTTTCAGATTTAGAACTAAAGAATCTCTGATAGGGGAGTTTTCATCTAAATTAAATTTAGGTTTTGTAATGGACGGTTCTTCTGTTTTGGAGATTTCCATGCATAGTGAAACACCTCAGCGTGATGTGGATTTTATCAATAAATTATGTGATATTTATTTGCTTCAAAACTTAGAACGAAAGAATGATGCAGCTACACGTACCATTGATTTTATCAATGAACAATTAGAACATGTGTCTGTCTCCTTATCAACTTCAGAAGAAGAATTATCTAATTTTCGTCGTCAAAATCAATTGGTGGATGTAAGTAGTTTGTCGGGTAGTTTGATAGGTAAAACGCAAAATTTTGAGAGCGAATTGAATCAAATCAGACTTAAAGAGACCTATCTAGCTTATCTGGAAAAATACATCAATACAAATTTGAATGAAGGGGTAATTATAGCTCCTTCCAATATAGGTATTAGCGAACCCATGTTGATGTCTATGGTGCAGCAAATCAATGATTTATTGATGAAAAGGAGTGAGTTGACAGAGAAGAATATGTTCTATGCGCGTTACACCAAAGAAATAGACAATGCAAAACAGGCGATAGATGAGGTCGTGAAAAACATGAAGGTGTCTATTGATATTCAGAAAAAAGACATACACGATCGCATGGAAGAAGTGCAAAAGCAAATTCAAAGTCTGCCTGAAAAAGAGCTTGATATGATAGCCATTGAACGTAAATATAGGATGAACGACAGCTATTATACGATGTTTTTGCAGAAACGTTCTGAAGCTCAAATTTTGAAAGCATCTAATACTCCCGATAATAATGTGTTGGATAGAGCGCGGACGATTACCGTGACAAACACAGGCACTAAGAAAAAAACGAATATGATGTTTTTGCTGATAGGTTTACTTATTCCATCTGCTTTTGTCATATTGAAAGAGTTGCTTAACAACACTATCCGTACAGGTAAAGATGTTGAGAAGTATTCCGCATTCCCTCTAATAGGTTTGGTTAGACATACAGAGAGTGATAGTCCGCATTTAGTTATCAATAATCCTCGTTCGACTTTTACCGAGATGTTTCGCGTGATTCGTACACGGGTTGAGTTTTTGGTCAAGCGAAAAACAGACATTGCTATCATGGTAACCTCCACCGAGTCGGGTGATGGTAAAACTTATTTTAGTATCAATTTGGCAGGTGTGTATTCCATGGCAAGTCCGAAAACGATTTTGGTTGATTTAGATATTCGTAAACCTAGTATTTATCAACGTTTGGGCTGTGAGAACGAGATAGGAGTCTCTAACTTTTTGGCCAATCAATGTAGTTTAGATGATATCATTGTGCGACCAGAAGGAGCTGAATTTGATTTTATCACAGGGGGCACAGTGCCACCAAATGCTGGAGAATTGATACGTTCAGATGATTTGATATCCATGTTGGATGAATTGAGAAAGCGCTATGAATACGTGATTATCGATACTAGCCCGATAGGTGTTGTAGCCGATGCATATTCTTTGGCATCCTTATCTGATATCAATTTATTCATCATCAGAAGTAATAAAACGAATAAGAATTTTGTGCGTAATCTATCTAATCAACTAAAAGGAGATAAGGTGAAAAACTTTTATTCAATTTTAAATGATGTTGAAGTTGATAGCAATAGGTATTCACGTTATTATTCAAGAAAATATGTGTATGAAAGGAGCAAAAATTATGGTATAGGTGTGTATGCCTATACATCCTATAATAGAGGAAGATCCAAGGATTCAGACCATTATTTCCAATATTATCAAGATGATTTGAAAGATTTATAAATACAGACTTCCAAATATACTAAAAGGCTTATTTAATCGTTCTCATCTTTATACCCATGATGTATCATAACTTTTAAATATAAAGCCCAATTAAATAGTTTTTAGTTTATATAATTACCCTATGAATAAGCAATATTTCATTCTTCTCTTTACATTTTTAAGTATTGGCTTAGTTGCTCAAAACACAAGTAAACTTAATCAACAGCAACAAAGATTGCTTCAACAACAAATGTCTTCTCGATCTGGTGGCTTTTCAGATGACATGATGAATACTCCTACATCCAAAAGAAATATAGGGTCGGGTGATGATATACAAAATTACGGTAAACAGATGTCAGAGTTCCGTAAGTATATCAATGAACTAAACGAGAACGTTGGAGAAGGAGAAACTCCTTATTATGTGGATGATCGCGTGTTTGTGGAAGATTCTTTATACAGAGAATATATCAAATACGAAGACAGTAAAAAGTTAAAGACATTCGGTTCGGATGTATTTGATAAGTCGAAGTTTTCTTTTGAACCTAATCTTTATTTGCCGACTCCTACCAATTATTTGATTGGTACTAATGATGAGTTATTAGTTGATGTATCTGGACTGTATGATGTGAGCTATAAACTGAAAGTCAACCCCGAAGGGAAAGTGAGAATCCCTAATGCAGGTTTGATTAAGGTGGGTGGTCTGACTATGGATGGTGCAACCAATGCTATTGAGCGTGAATTATCAAAGTATTATACAGGCATTACAACTGCTGAAACGCATGTCAGTGTGAGCTTAGGTAAGATTCGTAGTATTCAGGTGATTGTTGCGGGTGAGGCTCGTTATCCAGGCACCTATACGCTACCATCTTTAGCAACTGTAATCAATGCTTTGCATGCTTGTGGCGGTCCGAGCAAAATCGGTTCGATGCGGAAAATTAATCTAGTACGAAACGGTAAAACGGTAGCGGAAGTTGATTTATATCAGTACCTTACTACGGGAAAAATGAAAAATAATATTGGCTTACAAGATAACGATATCATCCTTATTGAAGCCAATCAAAACCAAGTGATTATAGATGGAGCGATTAATCGCAGAGCTATTTACGAGGTGAAGCAAGGAGAGTCACTGCAAGATATGATTCAGTATGCAGGAGGTTTTAGAATGGATGCCAATCGCTCATTAGTAACGATTTACAGGTATGGTAGTCAGCAAAAAACAGTGGTTGATATACCCGAGCAATATCTTTCATCAAGTCTGGTAAAAGGTGGCGACTCCATCCATATTGCTAAAATTGAGAATGTTTTTGATAATAAAGTGGAGCTTGCAGGAGCTGTTTACCGACCAGGTGGATATGCTTTGAGCGATGGTTTTACTGTTAAAAAGCTGATAGAAAGAGCAGGTGGTGTTACAGATGAAGCTTTTGTCAATATGGCAACAATCAAGCGTCAGCGCAAGAATGAAATCCCTGAAATTATCAGTTTTAATCTGGGTAAGTTATTAATAGGAGATGCTTTAGATATTGCATTGATGAAAGGTGATTCCATTTTAGTAGATTCTATTTCAAACTTCGTAGAAAGTCAACATGTATTTATTGAAGGTGAAGTCATTAAACCGGGAGAGTATAAATTATCAACTAAAATGACCGTTAAGGATTTAATCTTTCAAGCAAAAGGGTTTACAGATAAAGCTTCTACAGATAATGTACAACTGATTCGGGTTATCAAAGACCCTCTAATGATGGAAGAGGGAATGAAGAAATCTGAAACGATCACCTTCAGTTTTGATAAAAAAATGAATTTTGAATCGGGTAGTGGAGATATGATATTGGAAAATGGTGATATTGTGATTGTTAGACCTATAGAAGGCATAGAACCTGTGCGTATTGTAGCTGTAGAAGGCGAGGTGAGAAATCCAGGATTCTATAATGTGGAGCATAAAAATATACGCGTTTCAGACTTAATCAATATGTCGGGTGGTTTTACAAAGTTTGCTTTTACTGATGGAGCTTATATCATTAGAAATGAGCAAAAGAATAAAAATCCCTATGCAATTCATAATGTGTCTGCACCCAATCTTACCAAAATTCTGATTGCTAAATCCAAAGAAGAAATTGACGAGGTGATGATGCAGAGAATGCGCGTTGAGAGCTTGGTAGAGCTAGACACTTTGGATAGTATTTTTATCAATATTGATGAAAGACGTATGCAGGAATTGTTGAATTTTAGCGGTATAGTATCCTTGGATTTGGAAGCTATTCAACGAGAACCAGGAGGTGTAAAAGATATTTTAATTGAAGATGGTGATGTGCTTTATGTCCCTAAAAAGTCACTTACTGTAAAGGTGATAGGAGAAGTAATGTATCCCTCTTTTGTTGTGCATAATAGTTCACGCACATTTAAAAACTACATTACATCGTCTGGAGGCTTTTCCTATAATGCATTGAAGCGTAAGTCGTTTGTGCTCTATCCCAATGGTAAAGTGAAAGGGACAAGGAGCTTCTTAGGTATCAAGGTTTATCCCGAAGTTACAGCAGGTTCTGTTATCATTGTGCCCAAATTGAGTATAGACGAATCAAGGAAAATGAGTACCACTGAAATTGTTTCCATAAGTTCATCACTTACATCTATGATGGCGTTGATATATGCTTATGCATTGAAATAGGTATAACTTCAAAATCATTAAACAAATTATTTTATGGAAGATGATAGAAATATAAATACCCAAAGATCGTTGAAGGAGTTGATATCTCAATTAAAAGATTTATGGAATTTTCTTTTGTCAAAATGGGTTCTAATTGTTGTATTCGGATTATCTGGTGGAGTGATAGGTTTAGGCCTATCGTTTATCTTAAAACCAAAGTATAAGGCTACAGTAACATTCTCTTTGATAGAAAATAGTAAAGGCGGTTCAGGGTTGGCTAGTTTAGCTTCTTCTTTTGGCTTTGGAGGTTTGCTAGGTGGTGGTAGCGATGTTTTTACAGGCGACAACTTATTAGAAATTATGAAATCACGCTATACGATTGAAAATACTTTATTAACTCCTATCAATTTTAAAGATGAAAAAATATCTTTAGCCGATGCCTATCTGAAGGTTTATAAACACGATAAAAAACTGAAGAAGAAGTTACTTAAAAAGAATCCTGATGTTGTTGTAGATAATTTTTTCCCTTTAAATCAGAAGCGAGAGAATTTTTCTCGTTTTCAAGATAGTGTTTTACATGTACTGCACAATGATTTCATCAAATCAAAAAAATTGACTGTTGTAAGGAAAGAGAAGAAAATCAGTATGGTTTCAGCAAACTTTACAAGTCTAAACGAAGATTTTTCTAAAATTTTTATAGAGCAGTTAATTCAGCAAACAATTCAATTTTATACCGAGACTCGAACTGCCCAAAGTCGTAAAAACATCGAAATGATGGAGCATACTGCAGATTCGATAAGAGGTTTGTACGAAGATGCACTTTATAGCGGTGCGTTGATATCACAGTTGAATGTGAATAAAGCTATTCAGACGGCTGCGGTTCCCAGGGCAAAACAAGAATATAATGTGCAGCTCTATGGGACAGTATATGCAGAGGTGTTGAAAAATTTAGAAACCCTTAAATTGGATATGCTCAAAGAAACTCCTATTATACAGTTGATCGACCAGCCTATGTATCCTCTTAAAAAAGAAAGATTAGGGAAAGCAAAAGGGTTAGTTTTTGGTGGA
>CAYVWK010000057.1:11711-13026 GCA_964455235.1 uncultured Paludibacter sp. | reverse complement strand
TAAAAAAGCCCGAGAATAAATCCTCAGGCTTTTTCCATTTATCGCAAACTGAATATCAATACCCTCTAATTGCTTCAATACCTGGCAATACGCGTCCTTCAATGGCTTCGAGTAATGCACCACCGCCTGTTGAAACGTAAGAAACGCCATCAAACAAACCAAATTTATTAACGCATGCTACGGAGTCGCCGCCGCCTACTAAGGAGAATGCGCCGTTGGCTGTTGCTTCAACGATGGCTTCTCCCACTGCACGTGAACCAGAGGTGAAATTGTCAAATTCAAATACGCCTGTTGGACCGTTCCACAAAATGGTTTTAGATTGTTTGATTACATCTGCAAAGATTTTTTCAGTCTCTGGACCTATATCCAAACCTTCCCAACCATCAGGTATTTCGTTCACTTTTACAAACTGCGTATTGGCATCATTGCTGAAATCATCTGCAATTTTAGCATCAACTGCAAGTACTAAGTTGACATTGTTTTTCTTCGCTTTTTCAATTAATTCAAGCGCTAAATCTAATTTATCATCTTCACAAATTGATTGTCCAATTTTACCTCCTAAAGCTTTGGTAAAGGTGTAAGTCATACCTCCAGCGATAATTAAATTATCCACTTTAGTGAGTAAATTCTCGATGATTTCGATTTTGGACGAAACTTTTGAACCTCCCATGATAGCGGTAAACGGACGAGCTGTATCCTTCATGGTTTTTTCAACTGCATTCACTTCTTTTTCCATCAAATAACCAAACATCTTATTGTTTTCGTCAAAATGTTTAGCAATAAGAGCTGTGGATGCGTGTGCACGGTGAGCAGTGCCAAAAGCATCATTTACATAGCAATCAGCATAAGCTGCAAGAGCTGCTGTAAATTCTTTCTGACTCTCTTTTACGGCTTTTTTAGCTGCATTTTTTTCTTCTTCTGATGCAAATTCACCGCGCGGCTTACCTTCTTCCTCAGGATAGAAACGAAGGTTCTCTAATAACAGCGCTTCACCATCTTTCAGAGAAGCAGCCATCTCAGCTGTTGCTGCACCCATACAGTCAGGTGCAAACTTCACCTCTACACCCAAAAGTTGAGATACATGATCTACTATCACTTTAAGTGAATACTTAGGATCAGGGTTTTGTTTCGGGCGACCCATATGTGATGCGATAATCAAGCGACCACCATCCGCTAAAATCTTTTTAAGCGTTGGAAGTGCTGCACGAATACGCGTGTCGTCTGTAATCTTGAAATTTTCATCTACTGGTACGTTAAAATCCACACGTACAAAGGCTTTCTTGCCTGAAAAATTAAATTTGTCTATTGATTGCAT
>CAYVWK010000057.1:3848-11611 GCA_964455235.1 uncultured Paludibacter sp. | reverse complement strand
TTAAACCCTTAAACCCTTAAACCGAATCTCATCCTACGCTCTCCTCATACTCCCCCGCACTCATCAATCCCTCTACCTGAGCAGCATCTGAAACTGAAATTTTGATAATCCAACCTTCGCCGTATGGATCGCTGTTTACAAGTTCGGGAGCATCTTCTAAAGCAGTGTTAAATTCTAACACCTCGCCATCAACTGGCATAAATAGTTCTGATACTGTTTTAACGGCTTCTATACTGCCAAAAACTTCGTCAGCAGCTAATGTTTCGCCAACGGTTTCTACTTCCAAAAATACGATTTCACCTAATTCATTTTGTGCGTAATCTGTTACACCAATATAGGCTACATCACCTTCTAAACGAACCCATTCGTGTTCTTTTGTGTACTTTAATTCTACAGGAGTTTTCATAATCATTCATTTTATAATTATTAAAAAGAAAATTTACTTATCAACGGATAATGGTCCGAATCAACCATCTTATTATCTAATTGAAATTGATTCAATTGCAAAGATGCATCATACAGCACATGGTCTATTCTAAATTTTAATAGACGGGTGTGAAAAGTCCAACCTAGTCCAAAACCCTTATTTACAAAGGCATCTTCCATATCACCTTTCACTTTATTATAGGTATAAGAGGTTGGCAAATCATTGAAATCACCTAAAACAACAGTCGGATAAGGCGATTTTGCTATGGAATCTGCCAAAATCTCTGCTTGTTTAGCGCGGATAATATAGGCATCACCTAACTTTTTAGAGAAATGTAGGGTGGTGTTTTTTAGATTTTCAGACCCAAAATCTTCTTTGAGTCGATACGCCATATCTTTGTCGTTTTCTGTGATTTTATTCGATTCTAAATGACAGTTAAACACCCTGATTATCTTGCCATTAACATCAATATCTGATGCAATGGTAGAGTTATATGCAGAAGGATAATCAACTGTAGTTTCATATATAATGGGGTATTTTGAGAAGGTAGCATTGCCAAAAAATGACCAACCTGTATCAACTTTATATTTGACGTGCTTGTAAGGATATTTAGCGAATATTTTATTCAAATCAGATTCAGACAAATGATATTTACTGAAATTTGCGGAATATTCTTGTATGCAAACTATATCAGGATCTTTATCCAAGATATACTGTATCACAGGATTAGGATTGTCTTTTGTGTGTTTTTGCATCATGAAATTTGCATAGGTATTATAGGTCATGATGGAAAAATCAGCTGCTTCAACTTTATTTTTATTGAAGAGATTGATGGGGAAAGTTGACTTTTGTAAAGAATAAAAAGCTATCAGCAATATCAATGGAAGTATGAAATTCCAACTTCTCAGACTAACCCAAATAAAAACAAAGCTAATATTGACTGCGATCGTAAGTGGAAGAATAAGGGTTGTATAGGCTGGAAATAGCAGCTTTGCGGGGCTGATAAAGGAAGCAATCCATGCTAAAATAAAAAGCAAAGCAAATATTGCATTTGCGATGATTAATATCAGTTTTAGAAATTTTTTACCTATACCCATGGATGTTTATACTACAACTTTCAATTTAAAGGATGATAAATTTCAATTAAATAAATTCTTTTTTTCCTCTTCGGTCAGACTGCCATAGCCTGATTTTTTAATTTTATCAAGGATGCGGTCAACCTCTTTCATTTTGTTTGCTTTCGACATATTGTACTCAGCATCAGACATTTTTTGACTACTTTTTGGTTGATAATCACTTTTTTTTGTTTTAGTAAATAAGTTGACTACCTTATCCATCAAGCGGCTAAACCCTTTTGTTGGATCTTTTCCTCGTCGCAAAGATACAACAAATAAATAACCATACAAAGCACCTCCAAGGTGGGCAAATTCGCCTCCCGCATTGGAGGAGGTAAGGCTGAAAATGCTGATGAGCACAACCACTATCGCAATATATTTCAGTTTGATGGAGCCTAATAACAATAAGCGCATTTCTCTATTAGGAGATTGCACAGCTGTCGCAGTAATGATGGCTATGACAGCACCCGATGCCCCTAAAAGTGTGGCATAATCAACTTCAAACTTAAAATAAGGGAAGATATTATAGGCTGTAATAAAAAGTATTCCTCCTACTAATCCCCCGAAAAAATACAAACCATAAAGTTGTTTTTCGGTGAAATGATCAAGTGCGATTTTGCCAAACCAAAAGAGCGCGAGCATATTCACCAAGATATGAGAAAACTCCTGATGTAAAAACATGTAGCTGATTAAAGTCCAAGGTTTTAACATCAAACTATATAGGTTTGAAGGAAGGGTGAGTGCACGTAAGATAGCTTGTCCATCAATCATAAATAATTTGAGAATAAGTAGGGATAGGTGTAAGAGGATAAATACGCCTATGTTGATGAAAATCAAGCGTGTAACAGCTGATCCTTGTCGATATGTATATTGTAAATTCTCAAAGAAATTCATGATGATTTATGTTTTAATAGAGTTTGTTTTTCTTTTTCCAATAAAGAATCAATAAAATCCCGAATAGCATCCCCCCTAAGTGAGCAAAATGCGCAATATTATCACCTTTGAAATTAGATACACCCAAGAATAGCTCAGCCACACCATATATAATAACGAAAGTGCGTGCTTTAATCGGTACAGGAAAAAATATCATCATGAGGCGAATGTCTGGAAACAACCAGCCAAAAGCAAGCAGTAAACCGAACACAGAACCTGATGCACCCACGGTTACAGGCAGGTTAAGGAACATCTTTTTTAGCTCGATGATGTCAATTGCTGAAAAATACTTCAAGTTTGAAATTTTGAAATATCGTTCTAAGGTTTGAGAATAGGCCATCAAACCTTCCCCTGAATTAGCTCTGATACCCTCATTAAGTGCAGTAATAACGGATTGATATTCGATAGTCCAGAATAATTGCTGAATGATACCAGCACCTATACCAGTTATTAGATAATAGGTGAGAAAACGTTTGCTTCCCCAGAAATTTTCTAAGGTACTACCAAACATAAAGAGGGCAAACATATTAAAGAAAAGGTGCGAGAAATTCCCATGCATAAACATATAAGTAATGAGTTGTATGGGATTAAATTTACTGGCAGCCCAATAGTGCATACCCAGAAAATCAGTGAGGTCAAGGTCTATATTCCATTTTCTGAAATAGATGGGAAGAACGTTTGTAGCTAATAATAAAATGATATTAATAGCAAGCAAATTCTTGACAACTGGGGGAATTGAGCTTAGAAAGGAAGACCTTTGATAGTTCATTTGATAAGTCTTTTAGATAATTTGAGCCACAAAAGTAATGAAAATTCTCCCTAAAAATATGTTTTCTAACATAAAAAGTCGAATAATTCAAAAAAAACGAAATATTTTCAATGAGAATGTTTGTTTTTACATTACAAAGAACTACATTTGTTGCCTAAATAAAACAAAAACTTGTGTCTAATCCGTTTAAAAAATTATTAAAATTATGAACAAAGCTGAATTAGTAAATGCAATTGCTGCTGAGGCAGGTCTAAGTAAAGTTGATGCGAAGAAAGCTCTTGACGCAACCGTTAAAGCAATCACAGATGCATTAGCTGAAGGTGATAAAGTTAGTTTGATTGGTTTCGGTACATTCTCAGTTTCTGAGCGCAGTGCACGTCAAGGTATCAATCCTAAAACAAAACAACCTATCAAAATTGCTGCTAAAAAAGTAGCTAAATTTAAAGCTGGTGCTGAATTAGCAGCTGCAGTTGTTTAAGCTAGCAATTAGCAATCGATTGTAGAAAGGGGATATGATTTGGTTCATATCCCTTTTTTTATTAAAGCATTATAGTTTAGTTTGTCTGAGCAGTACAAGAATATTAGAAGATGATTTTGTCATTTCAACCGACTTATTCACTTGAGGTAAAAATCCCGATGGCTCAATCTACGGCATAGAAAATTTTTAATAGCCCACATCATTAGATGCTATTATGAGAAAAAAGCTTCTTTTTTAGTGATAACTTTGAAAGAATCTCCCAATTTATTTATCTTTGTGGCTTGAAAAATAATTCTTAAAGTACATAAAATACATTTTGTTATGAAAAAGACTATCATATTTTTATTCAGTTTAGTAATGAGTCTTGGACTTTTTGCTCAAAGTCCGATGATTAAATTTGAGAAAAGCGTACATGATTATGGGAAAATTCAAGAGAAAGACGGTCTAGCAACTGTTCTATTTACTTTTACGAACATGGGCGATGCTCCGCTAGTAATCAATCGTGTACAGGCTTCTTGCGGTTGTACAACTCCATCTTTTACAAAAGAACCAGTTTTGCCAGGTGAAAATGGAACCATCACTGTTTCTTATAATCCATTGGGACGACCAGGTAATTTTGTGAAATCAATATTGGTGCATCATAATGGTGAAGCCAAACCTTATAATTTGACTATCAAAGGGAATGTAATACCAAAACCTGTTGTAGAAAGGTAGTGTATTCATGAAGTCTCATCACAAGCATCCAGAAAACGACCCTCACTTTAAAGGTTTACAAGTAAATCAAGGTGTGGAGTCAGCTCCCATCATCAATCCGTATTTTAAAGCTAAAAAGAAACGGCCTAATTTTACCGTTGAAGAGTATATGCAAGGTATTCTTGAGGGTGATATTGCTATTCTAAGTCAGGCTGTTACTTTAGTTGAAAGTTCACTTCCTGAGCATCAGGAGGTAGCCCAGAAGCTGATAGAGCTGTGTTTGCCTTATACAGGTAATTCTGTTCGTTTGGGGATTACGGGTGTGCCAGGGGCTGGTAAAAGTACTTTTATTGAGGCTTTGGGTTTGCATGTGGTGAAGAATAATCATAAATTGGCGGTTTTGGCTATTGACCCAAGTAGCGAGCGTACAAAAGGTAGTATATTGGGTGATAAAACGCGTATGGAGGAATTGTCGGTTGCTGAGAATGCTTTCATCCGCCCCTCACCATCAGCAGGCTCTTTGGGTGGTGTGGCTCGCAAAACCCGCGAAAGCATTATCCTCTGCGAAGCTGCTGGCTTTGATACGATTTTTGTTGAAACTGTTGGGGTAGGACAGTCGGAGATTGCTGTTCATTCTATGGTTGATTTTTTTCTACTGATTCAGTTGGCTGGTACGGGTGATGAATTGCAGGGTATCAAAAGAGGGATTATGGAAATGGCAGATGGCATTGCTATTAATAAGTGTGATGGGGCAAATATTGATAAGTCTAAAGTCGCTAAAACGCAGTTCCAAAACGCTTTACGTCTTTTTCCTAAATCAGCTTCAGAATGGGAGCCAGAGGTAATTCCTTGTTCTGCAATTGAACTTACGGGTATAGCCGAAATCTGGGATATGATAACACGTTATATGAATCACATAAAAAACAACCAGTACTTCGATCAGCTGAGAAACCAACAATCAAAATACTGGATGTACGAGACAATTAATGAGCAATTGCGGACTAATTTTTATCAGCACCCTGACATTCAACAACTTATAAAAGAGATTGAACAAAAGGTATTGCTAAATGAAATCAGTTCTTTTGTAGGAGCATCTCTGCTTTTAGAACATTATACTACAAAATCATAGCAGCAGCAACTTCATCTGCTACTTCTTTTCCTTTTAATTCTTCCACAATTCTTAACGCAAAAGGTATGGCAACGCCTGGACCTTTGGCTGTCAGGATATTATCCGCTTTAGCGATAGTATTTTCTGAGATAGTAGCACCTGTAAGCAGATTTTCAAAACCTGGATAGCTGATGGCTTCTTTGCCTTCTAACAGACCCATTTGTCCGAGAATGGAAGGTGCAGCACAAATAGCTGCTATCATATCACCATTATTGACTTGCTGTTCGATCAGATTGGTTAATCCGCTATGATTACTCAAATTTGTTGTGCCTGGCATTCCTCCTGGGAGGTAAATCATATATTTACCCGAGAAATCAGCTTGGAAAAAGTTTTCATCCGCTTGAATACCAATATTATGAGCACCATACACTATCAAATCCCCTTCAATAGAGACTGTAGTAACATCTAAACCTGCGCGACGAAATACATCTATAGGCGCAATTGCTTCAATTTCTTCAAAGCCTTCGGCTAAAAATACAAAGATTTTCATGATTATCGTAGTTTAAAATTATAAGTAATGGAACCAGTAGTTCTGCCAGTTCCAGATGAAAATTGTGTACGTTTGGCTGCGCTAATCGCAGCATCACGTATAGATTGATCGGAGATTGTAGCTCGCATAATACGTGCATTTTGTACAGTCCCGCTTGCATCAACTGTAATTTCTACTGTTATATAGCCTTCCACATTTTGATTGTAGCTTGGTGTTGGCATAGTTCCCAATAAGTTTCTACCATCCAATGACCAAGAATGGCCGCCTGCAGTACCGCTACCTACGGGATTTCCAGCAGTTTCATCACCAGTTGTCTGACCGCTACCTTTAAATGCACTGAAAGCATCGCTTGTTTCTTGCGCTATTTTTTTTGCAGCTTCCTCTTCTTTTCTACGTCTTTCCTCCTCTTGCTTCCGTTTCTCCTCTTCTTTAGAAGGTTTGGGATCGGGTTTCTTAGTATCTGGAATAGCAACCGATTCATCTTCCTGCGTTAGAATATCATCTTTAACATCAGTTTTAGGAGTATTCGTGGGGGTACTTTGCTCTTGCGAATTTTCGGTAATAGAGCCTCCTCCATCAAAGACTTCCCCAAAACTAATCATCATGCCGTCATCTCCCTCGACTTTCAAGCTGGGAAGGAAGACAAATAAGAGTATCAGCAGGATGATAATCGCACTTATTGCAGTTCCTATATAGGCATATAATTCAGATTGTTTCATCTTTTATACAGATATATATCCGTTTATTTACTAAATGCTTTGGTTGCCACTACCAATTTTAATTTATGCTGATTGGCAATATCTAATACCCTAACTACTTCTTTATAAGCGATTTGCTGATCTGCATGTAAAGCAATATAGGTGGTTGAGTCTTGCGCCACCATCTCCATAATAATGGTTTCAAGCATTTCAGGGGCTATTTGTTCGGGCTTAGCAGTGCCTTTTGCTATGAAAAATCGCCCATTTCCATCTATAGAGACCTTCGCTACTACCGAACGAGTCGAGCTGGTTGATCTGCTTTGTGGTAAATCTAACTTGATATCATTTGGAGATGACATAGTAGATGCCAAGATGAAAAATAGCAATAGCAAAAAGATAATGTCTGTCATAGACGACATCGAGAATCCTGCTTCGGCTTTTACGCGTTTTTTGAGTGCCATTGATAATTGTTTAGTTGTTTAGTTGTTTAGTTGTTTAGTTGTTTAGTTGTTTAGTTGTTTAGTTGTTTTGCGATTTTATTCTCAACACCTTAACACCTCAACACCTTAACATTTCAACACCTCAACAAAAATTTATACTGGTTCATTCAATAAGTCCAAAAACTCCATGGTTCTTGCCTCTAGGCGGCGTACGACAGAGTCGATTTTGGACACTAAATAGTTATATCCGAAGTAAGCAATAATACCTACTATCAAACCTCCAACGGTCGTAACCATTGCTTGGTACATCCCTTGCGATAAATCACCAAACTGGATAGCTCCTGTGTTGTTCAGCGACATATTATAAAAAGTTGTAACCATCCCTGTAACCGTACCCAAAAAACCTAGCATAGGTGCACCACCAGATATAGATGCCATGATTACCAAGCCTTTTTCTAGATTGGCAATCTCCAGATTACCAACGTTTTCAATAGCTACAAGCACGTCCTGCATCGGGCGACCTAAACGGCTAATACCTTTCTCTATCATGCG
>CAYVWK010000057.1:0-3748 GCA_964455235.1 uncultured Paludibacter sp. | reverse complement strand
AAAGCATCTGAAATCAAGGCATGACCGATAGACACTTCATCTAAAAAAGGAATATTTTCAATGAGGAATTTTAAGTTTTCTAAGCTTAAATCATGCCCAGCATTGATGCCTAAACCACATTCTCGTGCAAGCAAAGCTGCTTGTACAAAGGGTGCAACAGCCTTCTCACGATTGATTGCATATTCACTTGCATAAGGCTCTGTATATAGTTCTATGCGATTGGTTCCTGTTTTTGCAGCATGTTCGATATTCTTCAAATCAGTATCAATAAAAATCGATACACGTATGCCTTCCTCTTGAAATTCTTTGCTGATTTCTTTCAAAAAAGCATGATGCTTGATGGTGTTCCAGCCCGCATTAGATGTAATCGCATCGGGTGGATCGGGCACTAATGTAACTTGATGAGGCTTAACGGATTTCACTAAGTCAATAAAGCTGCGAGAAGGGTAGCCTTCAATATTAAACTCGGTGGTGACGATAGGCTTTAAATCAAGTACATCCTGATAGCGTATATGTCGCTCATCAGGACGAGGGTGCACAGTAATTCCCTCTGCTCCAAAAAGTTCGCAGTCTTTAGCCACCTGAACGATGTCAGGAACATTGCCGCCCCTAGCATTTCGAATGGTTGCAACCTTATTAATATTTACACTGAGTTGAGTCATAGTTATAATTAATTTGCAAAATCAATAAGAAAATATTTCCTTTGCATGGGTAAATACGAAATCAACTGACAAAAGTACATTAAAAAAGCGGAAAAACAATATGACTATAGCTATCTTTGGAAATACTTTTCGCCCTTCCTTGGTGAATATATTGGAAAATATCTTCCAATTCTTTTCAGAAAGGGAGGACATTTTACTGTTAGATGATAAACTTTATAGTTATTTTCAAGAGTTTTCTACCCTTTATCCCAAACATCCTCATCTTATTCAACAGGATGATTTTCAGGCTGATATAGCTCTTAGTATTGGGGGAGATGGTACGTTTCTGAGTACCGCAGCTCGCATAGGTAAAAAAAATATCCCTATCATGGGAATTAATATTGGTCGTTTGGGTTTTTTAACGGATGTTTCGGCTGATGAATTGCCTAAAATGCTCCAAGCAATAGTGGATGGCAAGTATGCTGTGGAGGAGCGCACCATGCTCAAAGTGATACCTTCACAAGATACGGATATTGAACATCCTTATGCTTTAAATGATGTCTCAATTTTTAAGCAGGATAGTTCTTCTATGCTTAGTATTAATACCTATTTGAATGATGAGGCAGTTCATTCATATCATGCTGATGGTCTGGTAGTTGCAACTCCAACTGGCTCTACTGCTTACTCGATGAGTGTGGGTGGTCCAGTGATGGTTCCACAAGCACGCAATATCATCCTTTCTCCTATTGCTTCTCATAGTCTAACCGTCAGGCCTTTAGTCATACCCGATGATTGGAAAATTGACTTGGATGTCATCAGTAGAAGCGGAAATTACCTGATTTCTTTGGATGGTCGCACAATTACTTTAAGTGAAGTCGTGAAAATTCGTATTGAAAAGGCTGCTTTTTCAGTTAAAGTTGCTCGTCAACTCAACCATACTTTCTTTGATTCTTTGAAAAGCAAACTGATGTGGGGATT
The DNA here is from genome assembly GCA_964455235.1 of uncultured Paludibacter sp. Lineage (GTDB taxonomy): Bacteria > Bacteroidota > Bacteroidia > Bacteroidales > Paludibacteraceae > Paludibacter. The sequence continues at coordinate 2,129 of CAYVWK010000057.1, read as the reverse complement.
GGATAAACGCAATTAATATGAACAAAAAACTTACGCAAACCCCTGGTGCTATTGGGATTTTCGACTCTGGATATGGGGGATTGACTATCCTTCAAAAAATTAGAGAAGTTCTGCCCGAATACGATTATATTTATTTAGGTGATAATGCTCGTACTCCTTATGGTACGCGCTCTTTTGATGTGGTGTATCAATACACTCGCGAATGCGTTATGAAGTTGTTTGATATGAGCTGTCATTTAGTAATTCTGGCTTGTAATACCGCATCTGCAAAGGCATTGCGAAGTATTCAACAACTAGATTTACCTCAAATTGACCCCAATAAGAGAGTGTTAGGCATTATTCGTCCGACTGTTGAAGTCTTAGGTAATTATACTGATAATAAACATGTTGGCATTTTCGCTACCCCTGGAACAGTACAATCTAACTCGTATGCGATTGAAACCCATAAAATTTACCCTGATATTGCCATAACGCACGAGGCTTGTCCGATGTGGGTTCCTTTAATTGAAAATAACGAACATCTTTCTTTAGGTGCAGAATATTTTGTTGAAAAGCATGTGAACGCACTCTTATCCAAAGATAATCAGATAGATACTGTAGTTTTAGCTTGCACACATTATCCACTTATTTTACCCACTATACAAAAATTTCTTCCTTCTGACATAGCTGTTATTTCCCAAGGTGATATCGTAGCCCAAAGTCTGCAAAATTACTTAGAACGTCATCAAAACATCAGAGAAAAGTGCACAAACAAAGGCACCATCAAGTACTACACAACAGAATCAGTTGAAAAATTTATTTATTCAGCCGCTATTTTTTTACAAGAAGAAGTGGAAGCAGAGCGCATTACTATATAGCGTTGCTGGATACTCGTTACTAGTTACTGGTTGCTGGATTATCATTAATAATTAACCATTAACCATTAACCATTAACCATTAATAAACTACATTCCATCCGCTCCCTCTTTCAGTTTATCTAAATTCGTAGCAGAAATATGGGTGGTTTCGACATGCGGTAAACCGTAGAGTAATTTTGGAGTGATTAAAAAATAGATTGCAATTAAACCATAACCAAATAAAATTAAGTTGATGAGTTTGAAATTACTTGAACTGAAAGGATAAATTAAATCATTTATTATATCCAATCCACTGATTATTAATAAAGTAGTAGTGATGAAGTATAACTTCTGAACGATATATCTGTACTGATATTTGTATTGAGCATACATATTTCGACTGATTTTATGACTTTTATTCAGTAAAATAAAACAGCCAATCATATAAAGAAAAAGCTGGATGGAGATTAGAATATTATTCCATGAAATTGGATAAAAAGTGATATTAATTTTTTTATAAACCTCAGATTGAAGTTCAAAACTATTAGCTACTACACTTTGTGGGTCAAGAAATGGAATTAAGAAAGGAATATTAATTATCAAATAGAAAATGAAGGGTGTAAAGTGCAGGATATCAGTCTTTTTAATAATGAAATCATCATATACTATCCCTCTTATATAAAAGAAAAACATGGGTGCTTTTATATATAATAGGGGAATATAAAAGGTGGATATGGCCATTAAAGAGAGTTTACCATTGAAATGCAAGGCACTAGCTAAAATAAACTCTAAAATTGATAAGCCTAAAAAGATAGATAGAAATACGATATTTTTATTGTATTTCCAATTATAAATCAGTAATAGGGTGGCTATCACCAAAAAAATAGCTGATAAAAAATAGATATAAGCTTGCATACTGTGATTTTTAGTGTGCAAATATAATCAATTTCAGGCTTTAAAGTTTTAAATATCAATACAAAAGATAAAATTGTACCTTTTGCACACATTTTTTTACTATTTGCGCAGTTTATCTCTATGATTAAAAATTATTCCGTAATTTTGAACCTTGAATTAGACTTATCTTTACACTTTAAAAGAAATAACGTGCAATTATCCAAAATCGCTCAGATACTAAATCTTCCTTTTCTTGTCCATAATGATAGAGAGGTTGACTGGCTATTGACTGACAGTCGCTCTTTGACTTTTCCTACTGAAACTTTGTTTTTTGCCTTGAAAACGAAGCGGAATGATGGTCATAATTATATTCAAGATATATATAATCAAGGAGTTAGA
>CAYVWK010000056.1:0-13058 GCA_964455235.1 uncultured Paludibacter sp. | reverse complement strand
CTTCTATCCTGTTTTGTTTTCATCGGCCGGATGCGGCGGATTTGGGATGCTTACCGTAGATTCAATGCTTTAATAATAAGCTTGCCCCGTCCTAAATAAAAAGCGGGATAACAAATATTTGCTACCCCGCTTAAGAGTTATGTGAATAAAATTTTATTCGTTATTTTCCATATCAAGTACGTTTCTTCTAGCGTCTGCTTTCTTTTCGTACTCATCTTTGGAATAAACTACAATTTTATCGTATTCGCGTTGACCTGTACCAGCTGGGATTAAATGTCCACAAATTACGTTTTCTTTCAAACCTTCTAATCTGTCAACTTTGCCATTGATAGCGGCATTGTTGAGTACTTTAGTAGTCTCTTGGAAGGATGCAGCTGACATAAAGCTATTTGTTTGAAGCGCTGCACGTGTAATACCTTGTAGAATTTGATCGGATGTTGCAGGAACTGCATCGCGTGTCACAACCAATTTGAGGTCGCGGCGTTTCAATGCGCTGTTTTCATCTCTCAACTTACGGGTAGTAATGATTTGTCCTGGTTTCAAGCTTGTTGAGTCTCCAGCATCTTCTACCACTTTTCTACCCCAAATACGATCGTTTTCCTCCATAAATTCGTTTTTGTCAACGATTTGCTTTTCAAGGAAACGTGTATCACCTTGGTCAATGATTTCTACTTTACGCATCATCTGACGAACGATAACTTCGAAGTGTTTGTCATTAATTTTCACACCTTGTGAGCGGTAAACGTCCTGAACTTCATTTACAATATAGTTTTGAACTTCAGTTGGACCTTTAATCATCAAGATGCTACTAGGTGTAATTTCACCATCGGATAGGGGAGTACCTGCTCTTACAAAGTCATTTTCTTGTACAAGAATATATTTTGACAATGGAATCAGGTATTTTTTAACGTCACCAGTTTTAGATGTAACGCTCAATTCACGATTACCACGCTTGATTTTACCAAAGCTTACTTCACCATCAATTTCAGCTACTGTAGCTGGGTTAGATGGATTACGAGCTTCAAATAATTCAGTGATACGTGGAAGACCTCCCGTGATGTCACCAGATTTACCAACTGCTCTTGGGATTTTTACAAGCATTTGACCTGTTTTGATTGTGTCACCATCATTTAAAATTAAGTGAGCACCTACTGGCAGGTTGTATGTACGTAAAATCTCACCACCTTTACTCATAATATGAGCTCCTGGCACTTTATTTCTATCTTTTGTTTCGATGATAATTTTCTCGCGTAAACCAGATGTCTCATCCACCTCATTTTTGTAGGTGATGTTTTCAATTACATCTTCAAACGCAATTTTACCATCATGTTCAGAGATAATTACCGCATTAAATGGATCCCATTCGCAAATTAAATCACCTTTTTTACCTAAAGTTCCATGTTTTGCATATAGTTTAGAACCATAAGGGATATTTTGGGTAGTTAATGTGATTTCTGTCTTAGGATCTACAACACGCATTTCACCTAAACGGCTTACAACTACTTCATATTCAAGTCCTTCGTCGTTTTTCGCAGCAACAACGCGTAAATCATCAAACTCGATACGTCCATCATAACGTAAAGCAATTTTTGATTCAGCAGCGATGTTTGATGCAATACCACCGACGTGGAACGTACGTAAAGTCAGCTGTGTACCAGGCTCACCAATGGATTGAGCTGCGATAACTCCAACAGCCTCTCCTTTATGAACCATCTTGTTAGTCGCCAAGTTACGACCGTAACATTTAGCACACACACCTTTTTTAGATTCACAAGTCAATACTGAACGAATTTCAACACTTTCGATAGGTGAATCTTGTATAACCTGAGCAATGCTTTCGGTTATTTGCTCTCCAGCAGCAACAATTAAATCACCAGTATTTGGATGAAGTACATCATGGACAGAAACACGTCCTAATATTCTTTCATATAAGGATGAAATAACTTCCTCATTTTTCTTGATTTCTGTTGCAGTCAAGCCTCTCAATGTGCCACAATCATCTTCATTGATAATTACATCCTGAGAAACGTCAACTAACCTACGAGTCAAATATCCAGCATCAGCTGTTTTTAGAGCAGTATCCGCCAAACCTTTACGAGCACCGTGTGTAGAGATAAAGTACTCTAACACAGATAATCCCTCTTTAAAGTTTGAAAGAATAGGGTTCTCGATAATCTGACCACCTTCAGCACCCGATTTTTGAGGCTTAGCCATCAAACCACGCATACCAGAAAGCTGTCTAATTTGCTCTTTAGAACCACGAGCACCAGAGTCTAACATCATATATACAGAGTTAAACCCTTGGTTGTCAGTTGAAAGTTCTTTCATCAACACATTAGCCAACTTAGAGTTGATATGTGTCCATGTATCAATAATTTGATTGTAACGCTCATTGAACGTGATGAATCCATTGTTGTAATTGTTTAGAATTTCCTCAACTTCCTCATTACCTTCTTTGATTAATTGCTCTTTGGCAGCAGGAACAATCACATCATTTAAATTGAAAGAAAGACCACCTTTAAATGCCATATTATAACCTAATTCTTTGATATCATCAAGGAATTGAGCTGTACGAGATACACCACAGATTTCAATAATATGTCCGATGATATCACGTAATGACTTTTTAGATAGTAATTCGTTGATATAACCAACTTCTTCAGGAACGAAATTATTGAATAAAATACGTCCTACAGTTGTTTCTATAATATTTCTCTCAACTTGATTGTTTTTCCGCTCTTCTACGCGCACTTTAATTGGAGCGTGTAAGTCAACTTTACCCTCATTATAAGCGATTTCTGCTTCTTCTGGAGAGTAGAAAATCATACCTTCACCAAGAGCACCACTACGAGGTTTCGTAATATAGTATAATCCAAGCACCATGTCCTGAGATGGAACAGTAATAGGAGCACCATTAGCAGGATTCAAAATATTATGAGAAGCCAACATCAGCATTTGAGCTTCAAGAATAGCCTCATTTCCTAAAGGAAGATGCACCGCCATTTGGTCACCGTCGAAGTCAGCATTAAATGCAGTACAGGAAAGTGGGTGTAATTGAATGGCCAAACCTTCAATCATTTTAGGTTGAAAAGCTTGAATACCTAAGCGGTGAAGAGTAGGAGCACGGTTGAGTAGGACAGGATGACCTTTCATCACAAACTCCAAAATATCCCAAATTACAGGGTCTTTTCGATCTATAATTTTACGAGCAGATTTCACCGTTTTAACGATTCCACGCTCAATCAATTTACGGATAACGAATGGTTTGTATAGCTCTGCAGCCATATCTTTTGGCAGACCGCATTCATGCATTTTTAGCTCTGGTCCCACCACAATTACCGAACGTGCAGAATAGTCGACACGTTTACCTAAAAGGTTTTGACGGAAACGCCCTTGTTTACCTTTAATAGAGTCGGATAATGATTTTAGTGGACGATTAGCATCTGTTTTTACAGCACTTGATTTACGTGAGTTGTCAAATAAAGAATCGACAGCCTCTTGTAACATCCGTTTTTCATTACGAAGAATTACTTCTGGAGCTTTAATTTCCAATAGTTTTTTCAAACGATTATTACGGATAATCACGCGACGATACAAATCGTTCAAGTCGGAAGTCGCAAAACGGCCACCATCAAGGGGAACTAGTGGACGAAGTTCGGGTGGTATAACTGGTACCACTTTTACAATCATCCATTCAGGTCTGTTGATATGTTTAGAAGCACGGAAAGACTCAACAATTTGCAATCTTTTTAGTGCTTCACCTCTACGTTGTTGCGATGTATCGTGACTTGCTTTATGACGTAAATCATAAGATAATTCATCGAGGTCGATACGAGAAAGTAAATCGTACACAGCCTCAGCACCCATTTTAGCAATAAACTTATTAGGGTCTGAATCTTCCAACATATAATTTTCACGAGGAAGTGCATCAATGATATCTAGGTATTCCTCTTCTGAAATTAACTCACCATCAGCGATATTTTCACCATTAGCAGCTACACCCGCTTGGATAATCACATACTTTTCATAATAGATGATGGAATCAAGCGTTTTGGTAGGCATTCCTAAAAGGTAACCTATTTTATTAGGTAAAGAACGGAAATACCAGATATGAGCCACAGGCACAACGAGTTGGATATGACCAACACGTTCGCGTCTAACTTTTTTCTCAGTAACTTCAACACCACAACGGTCGCACACGATACCTTTATAGCGAATACGTTTGTATTTTCCGCAATGACATTCAAAATCTTTAGTTGGACCAAAGATTCTCTCGCAGAATAAGCCGTCACGCTCTGGTTTGTATGTACGGTAGTTGATAGTTTCAGGTTTCAAAACCTCACCATTTGATTGTTTTAGCATTTCTTCTGGAGATGCTAATCCAATAGTGATTTTATTAAAGCTACCTTTATTTTTATTTTCAATTTTAAAAGCCATATATACTTTCTGTAGAATTGTTAATTTTTAATGCATTGTTGTTTTTTATGGAATGAATGTCCACTCATTTGCAACAATTTACTCAAGACTCATATTTAATCCCAAACCTTTCAATTCGTGTAATAACACATTTAAAGATTCTGGAATACCTGGAGCAGGCATAGGATCACCTTTAACGATAGCTTCGTAAGTACGAGCACGTCCTGCCACATCATCAGACTTAACAGTAAGGATCTCTTGTAGGATATTAGCTGCACCAAATGCTTCAAGTGCCCAAACCTCCATCTCTCCGAAACGTTGCCCACCAAACTGTGCTTTACCACCCAATGGTTGCTGTGTAATTAAAGAGTATGGTCCAATTGAACGTGCGTGCATTTTGTCTTCAACCATGTGACCTAATTTCAGCATGTATATAACACCTACTGTTGCTGCTTGGTCGAAACGCTCACCTGTACCACCATCATATAAATAGGTTTTACCATATTCAGGGATACCCGCTTTATCTGTCCAAATTGTTAAATCTTCTAAGCTTGCACCATCAAAAATAGGAGTAGCAAAGCGAACACCCAATTCTTGACCAGCCCAACCTAGTACAGTTTCGAAAATCTGACCTAAGTTCATACGAGAAGGCACCCCTAGTGGGTTTAGTACGATATCAACAGGAGTTCCATCCTCTAAGAATGGCATATCCTCTTGACGTACAATACGCGATACAATACCTTTATTTCCGTGGCGTCCAGCCATCTTATCTCCAACTTGAATTTTACGTTTTTTCGCAATATATACTTTTGCAACCTGTACAATTCCTGTTGGAAGTTCATCACCAATAGTGATATTTAATTTCTGACGTTTGATTTGAGCATCTAATTCTTTTACTTTCTTCAAGTAATTCAAAATCACTTGTTTAATCAATTCATTTTTATGCTCGTCTTGAGTCCATTTACTTAATTGAACAGTATTATAATCAATATCATTCAATCTTTCTTCTGTAAATTTACTGTTTCTACTAATCAAATCAACTCCTAAGAAATCTTTTACTCCTGCAGATGTTTTTTCTGTAGTAAGTACTAATAATTTTTCAATTAAAGTCTTACGTAAAGCTGAAACTTGTTCTTCGAACTCTTCATCTAATTGAGGAAGTACAGCTTTATCTGCTAATTTTGATTTACGATTTTTCTGTGCTTTGGAGAATAAGCGTTTGCCTATTACAACACCTGATAATGAAGGAGATGCCTTTAAAGATGCATCTTTCACATCACCAGCTTTATCACCAAAAATAGCACGTAATAATTTCTCTTCTGGAGAAGGTTCTGTTTCCCCTTTTGGAGTGATTTTACCAACGATAATGTCGCCTGGCTCGATGCGAGCACCTACACGAACGATACCGTTTTCATCTAAATCTTTCGTTGCTTCTTCACTTACGTTTGGAATATCAGAAGTAAACTCTTCCACTCCACGTTTTGTTTCGCGCACTTCTAAGAGTTGCTCAACCACATGCACAGAAGTATATACATCATCGCGCACAAGGTTTTCATTGATAACAATCGCATCCTCAAAGTTGTAGCCTTTCCAAGGCATGAAAGCAACTTTTAAGTTTTTACCTAATGCCAATTCACCTTTTTCAGCAGAATAACCCTCTGTAAGAATCATTCCTGGAACCACTTTATCTCCTTTTCTAACTAAAGAATGAAGGTCGATAATGGTGTTCTGATTAGTTTTTTGATATTTAGGTAATTTATATTCCTTAACGGCAGATTCGAAGCTTACAAACTCTTCTTCTTCCGTTCTTTCATATCTAATTTTAATTGATTCAGCATCTACATATTCCACTACGCCATAGCCTTCAGCACTAATTTGAGTACGAGAGTCGCGTATAACCTGACCTTCGATACCAGTACCCACTATAGGAGCTTCGCTACGTAAAAGAGGTACAGCTTGGCGCATCATGTTAGAGCCCATCAGTGCACGGTTAGCATCATCATGTTCCAAGAAAGGAATCAGAGCTGCAGCTATAGAAGCAATTTGTGATGGAGCAACGTCCATTAAATCAACTTCTTGTGGTTCCACTACAGGGAAATCGGCACCAAAACGAGCTTTTACATAGCTGCGAATAAAGGTACCATCATCGTTAAGAGGAGCATTACCTTGCGCAACTGTTAGATTCTCTTCTTCTTCAGCTGTAAAATATTGCACACCTTTTTCACTCAAATCAACTTTCGCCTCTTTTACGACGCGGTAAGGAGTTGAAATAAAGCCTAAGTCACTAATCTTTGCATACACACAAAGTGAAGAAATCAAACCAATGTTTGGTCCTTCAGGTGTTTCAATTGGACATAAGCGACCGTAGTGTGTATAGTGTACGTCACGAACCTCAAAACCAGCACGTTCACGAGATAAACCGCCTGGGCCGAGCGCTGACATACGACGTTTGTGTGTGACCTCTGCCAATGGATTTTGTTGATCCATAAACTGAGATAGGGCATTGGTTCCAAAGAAAGAATTAATTACAGAAGAAATACTCTTCGCATTAATCAAATCTATAGGTGTAAACACCTCATTATCACGTACATTCATACGTTCACGAATGGTACGAGCCATACGAGCCAGACCCACGCTAAACTGATTGTACATTTGTTCACCAACGGTGCGCACGCGTCTATTGCTCAAGTGGTCAATATCGTCCACTTCAGCTTTCGAGTTCATCAATTCGATTAGATATTTGATGATTTCGATAATATCTTCTTTCGTAAGAATTTTCGTATCAGGACTGATAGAAAGATTCAGTTTGCTATTGATTCTAAAGCGACCAACATCACCCAAATCATATCTTTTTTCTGAGAAGAATAGGTTATTGATTACCTCTCTCGCAGTAGAATCGTCTGCTGGAACAGCATTTCTAAGCTGTCTGTAAATAAATACAACAGCCTCTTTTTCCGTATTACTTGGGTCTTTTTGAAGTGTATTATAGATGATAGCATAATCGCTTTGATTGCCATCAGCTTTATCAATAAGGATAGTTTGAGATCCAGATTCGATAATATCATCAATGTGTTTCGCTTCAAGAATTGTTTCACGTTCGATGATGATTTCATTTCTCTCAATACTTACGACTTCGCCAGTATCTTCGTCAACGAAGTCTTCTGTCCAACTTTTAAGAACACGAGCAGCCAATTTCTGACCGATAGCCTTTTTCAAGCTGGTTTTATTCACCTTCACTTCTTCAGCGAGGTTGAATATTTCGAGGATATCCTTATCTGTTTCGTATCCAATTGCGCGCAACAGTGTAGTTACGGGTAATTTCTTTTTTCTGTCAATGTAAGCATACATGACATTATTGATATCGGTTGTAAATTCTATCCATGACCCACGGAATGGGATGATACGAGCGGAGTAGAGTTTGGTACCGTTAGCGTGTAAACTTTGACCGAAGAAAACGCCAGGAGAGCGGTGAAGTTGAGACACAATCACACGTTCAGCACCATTGATAACGAAAGTACCTTTAGGGGTCATATAAGGAATAGGACCTAAAAACACATCTTGTACAACGGTAGCAAAATCCTCATGGTCGGGATCGGTACAGTATAATTTAAGCTTAGCTTTTAGAGGGATGGCGTATGTCAGGCCTCTTTCAATACATTCTTCTATCGTATATCTGGGAGGATCAACATAGTAGTCAAGAAACTCTAAAACAAAGTTATTGCGAGTATCGGTAATCGGGAAATTTTCTAAAAATACCTGATATAGACCTTCTGTTTTTCTTTTTTCAGGGGAGGTATCCAGCTGAAAGAAATCGTTGAAAGATTTTAATTGTACTTCCAAAAAGTCAGGATAATCAAATTGATTTTTGATGGAAGCAAAATTGATTCTTTGATCTTTATTTAATGAAGACATTTTCAAAGAGTTTATAATGTTGATGCAGTGAACTTGGAGATGGTACTTCGTCGCTTGAAGTTACCTAGATAATATAGACACGAAAAGGTTTAGAATCCCTCTCATCGAGGGAATCTAAACCAAAAGCCTGATAATCAGGAGATTTCTGTTGTTATTTAAGTTCAACTTCAGCTCCGCCTTCTGTCAACGCTTTGTTAAGGGCATCAGCTTCGTCTTTAGTTACACCTTCTTTAATTACAGAAGGAGCAGCATCTACAAGATCTTTAGCTTCTTTCAAACCAAGTCCGGTAAGTTCACGAACTAATTTTACGATAGCTAATTTACTAGCGCCTGCGCTTTTTAAAACTACGTCGAATGAAGTTTTTTCTTCAACAGCCTCACCTGCTTCAGCGGCTGGACCTGCTGCTACTGCAACAGCTGCAGCTGCTGGTTCAATACCATATTCGTCTTTTAATATTTGAGCTAACTCGTTTACTTCTTTTACTGTTAAGTTAACTAGTTGTTCTGCAAAAGCTTTCAAATCTGCCATTTTTGTCGATTTTTATTTAGTTTATTTTTTTGTAATTCATTCAATTATCTTTCAGAGAGTGTTTGTAACACACCATGAATAGTATTTCCTCCAGATTGGAGTGCGGACACCACATTCTTAGCAGGTGATTGTAACAATGCAATAACGTCACCGATAAGTTCATTTTTGCTCTTAACTGCTACTAATGCATCTAATTGATTTTCACCTATATAGAATGATTCTTCAACATAAGCACCTTTTAAAATAGGTTTCTTTTGTTTTTGTTTTTTGCTGAATTCTTTGATTAATTTAGCTGGAGCATTACCAGTATCTGATAGTAAAAGTGAAGTTTCACCTTTAAGGATACCATAAATCTCGCTATAATCAGTGCCTAAGTTTTCCAATGCTTTTTTAAGCAAGGTATTTTTAACTACTACGAGTTTAATATCTTGTTTATTGCAAGTTCTTCTTAGATTTGTTGTTTCTTCAGCATTCAACCCACCAATATCAGCTAGATAGAAGTGTGCATATGATTGAATAGTTGCTTCTAAATTCTCTATAATTTTGCTTTTATCTTCCTTTTTCATAAACGTATTATTTTATTCTTCAACTGATTTTGGGTCGATTTTAATACCCAGACTCATTGTGCTCGAAAGATAAATGCTCTTTACATAAGTACCTTTAGCTGCCGTTGGTTTTAGTTTGATAAGTGTTTGAATAAACTCTTTTGCATTCTCAACGATTTGTTCGGCTGTGAATGACACTTTACCAATAGAAGTATGAACGATACCAGCTTTATCAACTTTAAAGTCGATTTTACCTTGTTTTACTTCTTTAACTGCAGTAGCTACATCGTTGGTAACAGTTCCGCTCTTTGGGTTTGGCATTAAACCGCGAGGACCGAGCACGCGACCCAACGCACCTAATTTACCCATAATAGCAGGCATAGTGATGATAACATCAATATCTGTCCAACCACCTTTTATTTTTTCGATGTATTCATCGAGCCCTACATAGTCAGCACCTGCTTCTTCAGCAGCTGCCTCTTGTTCGGGAGTACATAATGCAAGAACCCTTACTTGTTTACCGGTTCCGTTTGGTAGAGATACAACACCTCTCACCATTTGGTTGGCTTTACGTGGGTCAACACCTAAGCGTACATCAATATCAACAGAAGCATCGAATTTTGTAGTTGTAATTTCTTTAACTAATTCAGCTGCTTCCAATAATGTATAGGATTTTCCCTCTTCAACTTTTGAAAGTGCCAACTTTTGATTTTTTGTTAATTTGCTCATTATTGGTTACTTTAATTAGTTATTACTAGGAAATGCACCTTTTACGGTAATACCCATACTTCTCGCTGTACCTGCAACCATTTTCATGGCTGATGTTACGTCAAAACAGTTCAAATCGACCATTTTGTCTTCAGCAATTTGTTTAACCTGATCCCAAGTAATTGCAGCTACTTTTCGACGATTAGGTTCTGCTGATCCACCTTTTGCTTTCGATGCTTCTAAAAGCTGAATAGCAACAGGAGGGGTTTTAACAACAAAGTCAAATGATTTGTCAACGTAATAGGTGATAACTACAGGTAAAACTTTTCCAGCTTTATCCTGAGTTCTGGCATTAAATTGTTTGCAAAACTCCATAATGTTGATCCCTTTAGCACCTAATGCAGGTCCTACAGGGGGAGATGGGTTTGCCGCACCTCCTTTGATCTGTAATTTAATAAGTCCAGCAATCTCTTTAGCCATAATTATTTTTTTTGATGATTAAAGTGAGAATAATCGGGTGTAACAAAATGATTACTCTCGTTCTACTTGATTGAAAGATAGTTCGAGTGGGGTTTTACGCCCAAACACCAACACCATAACTTTGAGTTTCTTTCTCTCATTGTTGACTTCCTCAATGATACCTGAGAAACCATTAAATGGACCAGATATAACCTTCACGCTCTCATCTTTCAAGAAGGGAGTTAGCAAGTCAGCTTCGCTTTCCTGCATTTCATCAACAACACCTAAGATTCTATTAATCTCAGCGCTACGAACAGGCGTAGGCACGTTGTTTTTCTCTCCTAAGAATCCTAAAATATGAGGGATTTGACGGATACGATGAGCAATTTCCCCAACAAGATTAGCCTCTACCAACACATATCCCGGCATGAGATTAATCTCTTTCGTGACATGTTTTCCGTTACGAATAATAATTTTCTTTTCAGTTGGAACAATTACTTGTGAAACAAACTGACCAAGATCGGAGTTGCTGATTTCAATATCAATATACTCTTTAACCTTATTTTCTTTACCTGTAAAGGCACGCACTACGTACCATTTAAAGTTTGTTGTTTCTGACACAGTTGAATTCCTCCTTAATAAATTACACTAATTTTTCGTAAACGAAAGTCATGATAGTTTCAAAACTTGCATCCATAAGCCATACTATTAGGGCGATTATGATGGAAGCAATCAACACCACAACAGTACTATTAACCAATTCTGCACGAGTTGGCCATGTTACTTTTTGTACAAGTTCTGTATAAGACTCTTTGATATAGTTTATTACTTTCATAAAAAATAGAATTTGCACGGGCGGGAAGGCTCGAACTCCCGACACCTGGTTTTGGAGACCAGTGCTCTACCAACTGAGCTACACCCGTGTAAAAACAACCCCACTCAAACCCTCCCCAAAAAAGGGGAGGAGTTTTAAATTGTAGGGTTATCGTTGGTATAGTTCGCTCTCTAAAAATCTCCTTACTAACTCAGGGAATTTATAGGGGGCTGCTTAGTCAATTAACTCTGTAATTTGTCCTGAACCCACTGTACGTCCACCTTCACGAATAGCGAAACGTAAACCTACATTACAAGCTACCGGATAAATTAGTTTCACTGTAATCTCCAAGTTATCGCCCGGCATTACCATTTCTGTTCCTTCCGGTAATTCAATTTCGCCGGTCACGTCCAATGTACGGATGTAGAACTGAGGACGGTATTTATTGTGGAAAGGAGTATGACGACCACCTTCTTCTTTCTTCAGGATATATACTGCAGCTTTGAAAGTAGTATGAGGAGTAACTTTTCCAGGGTGTGTGATCACCATACCGCGTTTGATTTCATCTTTATCGATACCACGCAGCAATAAACCAACGTTATCACCGGCTTGACCTTCGTCCAAAATTTTGCGGAACATTTCAACACCTGTAACCGTTGAAGTCAGTTTCTCTGCACCCAAACCGATGATAGACACAGCTTCACCTGTTTTTACGATACCGGTTTCGATACGACCTGTAGCAACAGTACCACGACCGGTAATGGAGAATACGTCTTCAACAGGCATCAAGAATGGTTTGTCAACTGCACGTTCCGGAAGTTCAATCCAGGTATCGACAGCATCCATCAATTCCATCACTTTATCTTCCCATTCGGTTACACCATTCAATGCACCAAGCGCAGATCCACGGATGATAGGAGTGTTATCTCCATCAAAATCGTAGAAAGCAAGCAATTCGCGCATTTCCATTTCAACCAATTCCAACATTTCTTCATCATCAACAACATCACATTTGTTCATGAAAACAACGATACGAGGTACGTTTACCTGACGAGCCAACAGAATATGTTCGCGAGTTTGAGGCATAGGACCATCAGTTGCAGCAACTACAATGATAGCACCGTCCATTTGAGCAGCACCCGTAACCATGTTTTTAACGTAGTCAGCGTGGCCCGGACAGTCAACGTGCGCATAGTGGCGGTTTGCTGTTTGGTATTCTACGTGAGAAGTATTAATTGTAATACCACGTTCTTTTTCCTCTGGCGCATTATCGATTGAATCGAATGAACGCAATTCAGAAAGACCCCTCTTGGCTAAAACAGTAGTAATGGCTGCTGTCAGCGTAGTTTTACCATGATCCACGTGTCCAACGGTACCTACGTTTACGTGAGGTTTCGACCTGTCAAATTTTTCTTTTGCCATAATTCAAAGATTATTTTAAGATTTTAAAAGATATATAATTAATAAAAGCTTTTTAGCAGAGCTGTTGATGGGATTTGAACCCGCGACCTCTTCCTTACCAAGGAAGTGCTCTACCCCTGAGCTACAACAGCAAAACATGAGCTTCATGGAGCTTTCGGTGTTTCAAGTACGTAATAACTCCATGACAATCGCTCTGTCTTAGAGCGGAAGACGGGGCTCAAACCCGCGACCCTCAGCTTGGAAGGCTAATGCT